>CAYZVE010000123.1:0-3297 GCA_964481805.1 uncultured archaeon
GGTTATCTTATGGTTTTAAATATTATTAATTATAGTTTGACGGTTTGGGAAATAACGATGACTGAAGAAGAACGGGAGATGTTTCTTCAAAACTGCATTTGGCAAATTCTGTCAATTTTAGATGCTATTCAAAAACTCAAGCCCGAAATACTGACACCTAAAATTGATGAATGTAAATGGTGTCCATATAGACCGATGCGGGTTAGGGAAGGATGTCCATTTTATGTTAAGCCGAGGGAAGAATGATAATGGGAGTAAGGGAAATAATTCTCATTGAGTTGGGACTAATTCTTTTATGGATAATCTTGAATTGGCTTACTCGGAAGACGGAGAAGGATTAGGCTTATCCCGCAATTCTGGCGGCAAAACCTCTTCATCATAATCCAGTCTTTTTAGAACAAGTTCAACTTCCATCTTCGGATTCAGACCCTTTAGAGATAGTAAAAGTTTCTTTAATCGCCTATGACTCATTATTTTTCCACTTTCTTCTTTCCATTCACGTTCTTCGTCAAGAAAGACTTCTGGATGATGAATTGCCAACCAAAGCAACATGTCCAATTCTCGTTCAATGCGTTTCTGAATGCGATTCATATAAACGCAATGTTTGATAGTTTTCTTTGGCTGTTCTGGTAAGTTTTCAAGATATTCCTTCATTTTATGTGTAATCAGTTTAACCA
The DNA here is from genome assembly GCA_964481805.1 of uncultured archaeon. GTDB lineage: Archaea > Aenigmatarchaeota > Aenigmatarchaeia > CG10238-14 > CG10238-14 > CG10238-14. The sequence goes on from CAYZVE010000123.1 coordinate 678, forward strand.
CTTCTGTTAAGATTAATCAATTGATTAAACGCAGTTCAAGTATTTAAATGTTTCGGTGTTCTCGCAACCTTTATATCGGACGAACTACTTAAATTTCTTGATATGGACCTTTAGAATCAAAAAAATAAAAAAAATAACAATCAGAAGAAACGTGGTTTTACTCGTTTTTTACCAAGCAGATTAATATGAAGGAAAGTATGACATGGATAACACAGAGTTACAATTTCAGGCGGAATATATAATACATGATGACTAACTAATTCTTTATTAGAACAGCCACATGCTTCGCATGTTTTCTTTTTGACATATCCCTCGGTAAATTGTTGTCTCTTGGCTATTTCTATAAGAAATTGTAGGGCACTATCAGAGATTTTTATCGGTCTATCTGGCAATTTTTCTAAATATGGCGAATCTTGCTTCCTTAACCGTTCAATATATGCTATTCTTTCTAATCGGGCATTATTCTCCTTTTCGGCATATCGTTTTACAAGATACTGTTTCCATCCCTCATATCTACATTTATCTGAACAATATTTTTGTTTTCCTCTTCTCCTAAATTCTTTTTTACAAATTTCGCAAATCATTTTCATTTCACTATATAATATAAGCCATTATCTTATATATAAGCTTTATGTTAAGAATAAAACATATATAGTTGAAGTGCATATTATTGTTAGAGTGATTTAATGTCAAAAGACGAATTTATCCGTAAACATAAGCCCCTTACTAAGAAAGAAGTAGAAGAGAAATTTAAACTACAAGAAGAAGCCAAAAAGACAATGACGACTGATGCTGTAGTTCTCGAAAAGAATCTGATGGATTTTAATAAAATTACTGACCCATTGGTTGACCCCGCAACTGATAAAGTTCTATGTTGGATTAGGAGACCAACGCAACAAGAATGGGAAGAGATGCTTCCAACAGAATTGCTTGAATACAAAGGCAGACCAGAAGAAGTGCCAATCGACGTATGGACTAAATATAAAGACTTTCAATTTGAAATGATGGCAAAACTTATTGTTAATCCAGAACACACTGCTCATGAATGGAAAGAACGTTCGAATTTAGTCTTTCAGCAATTGTTCCAGATGCATTTGGCTGGAATTCTGGAACTACTGGGGATAACTGCGGAAAATTTTTAAAATGCGTTCCTGAAGGAACACTAATCTCAATAAATGGTAGTCTGATGCCGATTGAAGAGGGAAGGTGTGGAATGAAAACGCTGGGAAATGCAAATCAATTGCAAGAAATAATGAAAATTATAGATTATAATTATGTTGGAAATATTATTTCTATCAAAGCGGTAGGGATACCTGAGTTTTCTCTAACTCCAGAGCATCGTGTGAGAATTGTTGAAAGAAAACGAGACCGATTAAAAATATTGCACTATTCTAAAGATGAACAATGGAAAAAATGCAATGAACTTGCCACTTCTTTTTGGCAATCTGATTGTTTGGTTTTTCCAAAATACAAAATATATTCTAAAAATAGCAAAATAGATTTAAGTAAATATCATCATCTAAAAACCCATAAATCACGTTCTATTATTTTGCCGTTATCAAGAGATGCTATGGCTGTTTTAGGTTTGTTTCTTGCTGAGGGATGGGTGACTGAGACAGAAAAGGATACTTTAGTTTGTTGGTCATTAGATAAAAAGGAAGAAGAAACACTAGCAAAAAAAATACAGGAATTTCTTCCTAAAATTGGATTGACTGCTGTAATACGTCCATCAAAATCAACCCCAAACGGCATAGTTGTAGTTTGTCACTCCAAACAACTAGGAATATTTTTAACAAGGGAATTTGGACATCGTGCACACAATAAAAAAATTCCAGATTTTATTATGAATACATCTGATGAGAACGTGAAAACTTTTCTGAAATATGCCATATTTGGCGATGGTTGCTTTTACGGTGAACAGAAATTGACATTTTATTGCACCACATCTCCCTCAGTTGCATTTCAGATACAAAAATTGTTTTCTAAACTAGATATATTTATTAATATTTATACTCGTGCCCCCAAAATTACTGATTTTAATGGACGTAAAATACATCAAAGAAAAACTTTCATATTAATATTATCAAAACGACCATCAGAATCATTTTGGGGATTAACTGGGAATAAAACTAAACAATATAATACGATTGGGGAAAGTTCTAATGCTTTTTATCTTCCGATAAAAAGAACCTTTAAAATGAATTATAACGGCAAAATTTATAACTACGAAACGCTAGATAAAACATTTCAAATAAACAATGTTATCGTTCATAATTCGGATTACGGGTATCAAAAGCTCTGTGTATGTCGTTTCCTTAATTGCACGCTTACAGAATTGAAAAATAGAATCACAAATCCAGCCGATTATATGACAATTTTGGCTTATTTATCCGAAGAGGGAGAAAGAATTAATGCAACACTTCCAGCATCGAGAAGCGGGTCTTTTAAAAGAGAACCACCGAGGCGATAAATATGTCAGCAGTAGTATTTGAATCTGAACGTGGAAAAAGAGAAACTAAAGAAAAACTTGAAGAAGTTAGTGAAGATTTGGTGGAAAAAATTAGAGAAGAATTAGAAGTATTGGTTGACCAAATAGTTGAAGATTCGATTGCTCTGTGCC
>CAYZVE010000124.1:0-3294 GCA_964481805.1 uncultured archaeon
AGGCTACCCTTTTCCCATTCATAGCAAGACATTTAATCTCCTTTTAGATAGGGGCCCTAACGGGGCCCCCCTCTTTTCTTTTTCTTTTTACAAATTGTTTTAACACGCACTGCAACCGCAAACCATACATGATTTACATCCATCAATCATTTGATGAGAAGTAACTTTTCCACATTGTTTACAATGTAGCTGGGCATTGCCTTCTTTATCTTTTTTAATAAAGGCAGTTAGTAATTTAGATAGTTTGGTTGGTAGTGAAAATAGATGCTGTCCGTCGATCTTCTCTAACTGATCAATAATTTCCTCAACTGGAACATTATATCTCATAGCTAAAGAAGTTAATCTCCCTACAGTTCCCAATTCTCGCGCAACAGATTCTTCTAAGTCCTCCTTGTTTAGACCAGCGAAGAATACTTCATATGGACAATTATTCAATGCATTGATTGTTATGTAGATATTCTTCTGAATCTTGCCAAGGTTGACTGGAACCTTCTCTGTAAAGCCCTGTAGTCGATTTGGACGGCTTTTTGAATCTTGGCTATGGGAGGATACCAGTTGGCTATTAACATTGCTTGTAGTGGCTTCTACAGTCGTAGAATTCAATACTTGAAAGGGTTTAGAGTTATTTCGGTAAACAGTAGTGCCGGGTGTGTTTAATGACCAGGCCATTTTATATGTTGCTGCAACATCTTTACGAGTGGCAGATTCTGGCAGGTTGATTGTGTTGTGTGTAATCAATCCATTAACATTATATAAATGAGTTTTTGATTTTACTTCAATATCATATAATTCTGCTTGACCGTCCTCAATCCGACAAATTCCAACAACTTCCTGAAGTGATTTTATGTCGACATTGAGGTACGTGAAGAACCTACCTCTTGCTGTTTTCTGTTTAAGTCTTCTGGCCGTCTTAAGACTATGCAATTTATTTTTAGACAAATATGCAATCTGTTCTTCAAGATCGTCGGGTATAATATAATTATGCCTCTTAGTCTTTAATGAAATTCTTTTGTGTAATTCAATAGGCTCAATTCCACACATCCCATATTTTTCAGAAGGCCAAGCAGTAACTCGATAAGTATATTCTTGGGAACTCGGCGAATAAATTTTCTTTTGTCCACAGCTGCCAGAAAGATCCATGTTCACGATCATAGAATAAATCTCGTTACGAAGTCTTTCAGAATAACCCTCATACAAGGTCATTCCGCCTTCACCTTCTGCCACAAAACCATTAAGGGTAACCCCTGAAATGAAAGAAGCCTGTTCAGGTTCAGAGCCACAAAGAATTTGATAGGGCGTATGTTTGTCATTTGCTCGCCAACCAATTAAAGAGGCGACCCATCTAACAAGATGTCGAGATATGATAAAAATTTTTCGGCACCCTGTTCTCTTGTTAATTGTTTTTCTAACTGGTAGGCCAAAAATTTGTCTTACTAATTGAGTAAAAATAATTTCTACCGTATCATATTTTGATTGTTTTCCAATAGTAATCCCAACTTTTCCAGTCGACTCCGTTAGACTACCATCTGCGACAATCATTCCCAACAAGAGTGCAAGGTCTGCTGACATCTTTTCTGGCATATCAAATTTATTGGAATTGGTTTTATTTCTTTTGCTTTCGCTTACGGTCGGTAAAGCCTTACCACCGATAGTAAATAGTCGGCTTCCTCTTTTCTGAATTAACAAATCGTTAATTGTAATGACTGAAGCTGGTTTAAGACCCTCAGCAGTTAATAATTGATGGTTTAAAGATGTCTCAATTTTATATCCATTGGAAAGACAAAATATCTTTGTTGGACTGAATCCATTAGAATAATGGGATAAAATTTCAATTTCTTGATCGTCTTCATTCTTCACTTTTGCTGAGATGCTGTTGTTAAAACAATCTGTTCCGATAGCAATCCCACATTTTTCGATAGGGATGATACCTTCAGAGGTTGCGATAAGGGTTCCCTTCGCAATACATTTGCTACAAGACATGCTTACAAATTTAACTATTGCATCCAGCATTTTAATATGATCTTCTGGAGCAATTAAATTAGCAGTATCGTTTTGCAAACCACACTGATAAGCACATGTTTTCAGCCAGTGATTAATTGTTACTGAACCATTATTATCTTGACGATGGGTAGTCCAATCAAACACAGGCTCAATACCAGAGCTTACACCCGAATGACCACTAATGAAACCAATAATCTGAGCAATGGTTCCAGTCGGAGCAATAGAAGTTACTGCTGCATTGGCTGGAACTTTTCCTTGTCTCACCAAGCCAATTAGCATTCTAAAGCTATCTTTAATTCCTTCCCAATGCCCAATATCAATATGCTTATCAAGTCCATTTTGGATTTGTTCAGCGCAGAGACTCTCATACTTTTCAAATCGCTCTGTCAATTTGGTAAGATCTATAGTAGTGCTTTTCCAACCAGTTTTTTCTGCAATATCAAAACTTGTTTGCCAAGCAGCTTGCTCGACAGTAGCCATAATTTTAGAAGCATACTCTCGACCTTCTTCTGAAGCATATGCGGTACCCGACATAAGAAGTAGATCGTGCAGACCCATAATTCCTAAACCAATGCGCCGATTCGCCTTATTGCCTTTATCAATTTCTTCAATAGGGATTTTGTTTATATTAAGAGCTTCATTTAGATACCAAGTAGCCAACTTGGTGATATCTACTAAATTGTTCCAGAAATTTCCATCCATATCTTTTATATTTGGAAGACTCAATGAGGCTAAATTACAGGCATCGTTAGGTGGGGCAATAAATTCACTACAAGGATTGGCCAATAACAAACCCTGTTTTGGCGTAGTGTTTCTTCTTTCATATTCATCAGAAAACACTATTCCTGGGTCTGCATGATTCCAAGCATTGTCAATTATCAGATCCCAAATTTGTTTGGCAGTAATAATTCCTGAATAATCTTTGATAGCTGGAAGTAAAACCTTCTGATAGAAGAAAGCAGCTAAAGGATCTGCTGTTTCGTTTAAGGTTTGCTTCCAGACTTGATCGTATTTTTCCCAGGTTTCTATTGAATAAAATTGGACTGGATTATTTCCGTGGGTCTTTTCATTATTCCAAGTTAAAATCCACTCTTTGTTTAGTTCAACAGCTTGCATGAATTGGTCAGAGCAACGAACCGACATATTGCATTGTGTTAACGGAAGATCAAATTCGGCTGGTTCTTGTCCAGTGTTTCTACGAATAGGCCGCTTCGCCAGGATAAACTCAATAATGTCAGGATGATCAACATCAAGCTGCAACATGAGAGCACCCCTGGCACGACCACCAGCAGT
>CAYZVE010000125.1:0-3287 GCA_964481805.1 uncultured archaeon
GTGCTGGAAATCTCTTACGATAATAACGCAGCTGCTTTTGTAGTGTTGAGACAGTTCTTCCAGAATCGCCATCAATAATGATAAGTTTTTCTTCTGAAATAAGAAATTTCAGTAAATCTTGAGCCTCTTGAAAGGCATCTTGATATTCAGAAGTGGCAGGGAGGTGCGCTAATGGCTGTGCTAACATACCATTTGTTAGAATTGGGCCGTTCGGAAAACTAATATGATATAAGTTAGAAGTTATACGAGGAAGAATTAACTTATAAGAATCATCAGTTGAATAGACTATAGCCAGAGCATCTTCATCAGATAGTGCAATGTCTGCAGCGATAGCTAATGATAGTGCTGTTTTGCCAGAATGGGCTTTCCCAGGCAATGATATTAGACATCCCTCGGTCCATGACGATCCGCCATCAAAACAACTCTTAATGTTTGATAGATGATTCATCTTGAAACCACCGGCTGTTTCACCGCCTTCTCCAGATATTTCCTTCATTACGAGATCTAATCTCATCAGCTGATGATTGACACCGATAGTATTTTGTTCGAACTCATTTTCAATTTCTTCAATACGAGACTCTTGTTGAGCAATGATAGTTCTTGCGCTTTCGGGATCTTCTGTGATCTCTTGTAGGGCAGCTTCAGCAGTAGCAACAACTCGTTGCTTATATTTATCGAATCTGTTATCAATGATAGCTCTGACATCAGTTAGGATTGCCTGAGGGGAGACATCAGTGAAGTCTGCTAATGAATTAATAAGTAGTTCGCGCCGAATAGCTGTTGGCTCTGAGGCAATGATAAGAATCATTTTCTCACAGATAGTATCTGGCGATTCATCCTTGAATTGGGCCAGCTTCCACTGGAAACCTGTGAGAATCTTAAGACTTGTGAAAGGTTCTGCCGTCTTGGACTTTCTTAGTAGCTCATCAGGATCCTTAATGTCACTTTCAGGCGCAGTGATGACAAAAACAGATACACCGCTTGTAGCCCTAAGGACAGTTTCGAGAATGTTGGAAGTTGCAGCATATCCGGCCTTATCCCAGTCCAAGCAGAAGTAAATCTTTTGTATACCGAGGTTTTTCAAGTGAAGAAGATGGTGTTCAGTAAAGGCTGTGCCACAGACTGCAACAGCGTTAACAATTCCAACTCTGTTTAGCGAGGCTAAGTCCCCTGGACCCTCAACAACAATAACCCCATCGGTTTTAGCTGTCTTTATAGCATTTTCAATACCAAGTAGTGCTCTTGACTTGTTATATAACTGACTGTCAGCAGAGTTTACATATCGCCCATCTGGTTTTGAAAGATCTTTATAAACAAAGCCTATAGCTCGGCCACGATGATCCTTGATAACAAAAGTAATTTTGTCTAATCCAAAATAGTTTACATATTTGGTTTTTACAATTAGTGATTTATTGATCTCTTCAGCGGACCAGCCTTTCTCCATGACTTTATTAATCAATATAGTTTCATCAACGCTACCATAGGCAAGATATGGCTGCTTCCAGTTACGAGCTTCTACATAAGCAATCTCATCGGGGGAATTTTCGACTAAACAATCGGCAATATCTTGAGTGAGTTTTAATAGCCGAGCCCTCTCCCTGTCAGCGACACTTACTTCGCCCAGCTTGAGTGGAATTTGTAGAAGCTCACATAAAGCTGGAACTGTCTCAGTAATCCATTCTGGACCGGATGAGGGAAGACCATCAATCTTTTCTGCACAGCCGAATATGTCGAAACTGACGTTGCAGTTATGCACAGCAAAATCACGGCACATAAATGTATGGGAGTACCCCTTCGAAACAGTAGTAATGTCAATAACTTGCTGATCTTTGTTTTCTGTTTTTATTTTACCAATCCGTTGTAAATAAACTTTTTGGTTATTAACAATTTCATAAAAACCAAAAAGATCTTCTCTTCTTTTAATTCGCAGAATCCAGGTTGGCTTTCTTTTTATTCCATCTGCAGCAACATAACTTTCGTTATATGAGACCGACCATGGCAGGGATAAATTTACAAGCATTTGTTGAATTAAAGAAACCAAATGCTTAGAGGTAGTGATTAATATCTCATTGTTTTTATTTCCATCTCCGGTCATAACTCCTTCAATAAAAGCTTTTTGAAGGGAATGCGGTAGATGTGAAAACCATTGCGGAGCTGTTTTATTTTTGCATCCTGTCCCGAAGCTTTTTTTGAAGAAAAGGGAGATATCAGTATTTGAACAAGTTAAATATGAAACATTTCTATTATGAAGTTTAGCTATTGTTGAGGGTCTATTAAAGTTTTCTTTTATAATTGTTTTTATATGTTGGAGAATAGGCTCCTCATCAATATGCATAGTTAGTGTGATTCCGCCACGATAGGTTGAGCCTTCGGCACAGAACAATCCAAAAAGAAACATTGTCTCTTCGTTAATTGGAATTACACTAACAGGATAGTGTGTTTTCTTTGATGTATGTTCATTCCAGATAGAATCTACTTCTAGCGATTCTTGTATTTGTGGAAAGATAAAATAATCCCCTTCGATTACTTTATCTGCTGTAACCCTTTCTGTTTTTATTGCTTTTGAATATTTATAACATCTCTTTCTGTTTTTTAATTTTTTAGTATATTTATAACATTGGGCCGTTTCTGAAAAATATATATATGGAACTTTTTTCGCAATGTTTTTAACAACCAGCATTTCATGATCTGAAGAGAACCAAATCGGATCTTGCTGCGTTCTTCCTAACTGAAAATTATAAAATAAGTTCCTAGTTTTATATTCTTTAGCAGTAACGACTCCACTAAAACCAGCAGCATCATAAATTCGATCTCCAACAGAAACATCCTTAATAAGTGTTAATCCTTTTGGAGTTCTTATTTCAGAATTTTCTGGTAGACAACCGAAACAATGGACCGTTTCTTCATGTGTCTTCGGATTGAAATACATGCTTGGCTCACTATCATGATGAACAAAACATTGGAATTTCTTAGCATTAGATCTCAAGTCTAATTTCAGAGTGAGGTACTCTCTCAGCTTGCCACGAAGAAGTGGCAACACCTCATCGAGGTTTTGAATATACAAGTTAACTCCTTGTTAGATTTTAGCTCTTGTAATATCTGTATATGGTGTTTGGATTACATCTTGAGCTGCATCGATTGCAAAGACCATAGCATCAAATATATTATTATTTTTAATGTAATGTGCCGTCCAAGCTGCAACAAAAGTGTCACCAGCACCAGCTGTATTTACAATTGGTGTATCTGGAATCTTGAATTCTGTTAGTTTGTTGGTAGTCATGTCAATC
>CAYZVE010000126.1:0-3258 GCA_964481805.1 uncultured archaeon
TTTATTGGAAATGTATGGCTTTATAGGACAAGTTATCGGGAAAACTTCAGTTACACAAATATCTGGTGGTTGGATGACTTTTCCTGATTATGCTGAAATCCGTACTCAAGAAATTAATAAAATGGTTGAAGAATTAAATCCTGAAAAATGGATTATAATTGATGATATGGACTTACCGTCAGGATCGGATAATTTTATAAATACAAATCCAATCTGTGGAATCACTGATGAAGAGGTAATAGAGGCAATCAATCTTTTAAATGGAGAATAAATGGATTACAAAGTGGAATGGGAGACCCTATTATCTAAACTAAAAGAATGTAGAAATGCGGCGGAATGGCGAATTCAACAAGCTTATAGTGAAAATTCTACTATCTTCGATTTAGGAAAGAAAGAGCTACTTACTGCAATCATTGATGTGATGGAATCACCTTTTGAATCAGAACAAAAAGAATACAGTAAAATAAGATAAATAAAGTTTCAATCTTCAAAATTAATAGGGGCAGGCCAAGCTTGCCCCTTACTAATGTTTTTATTAAGCTGTAATCAATCAGTCAAAGATACAAGTAGTTTTGAACTTAAACAACTTCAAATAGATACTTCATTTATTAAAGAAGATTCTTCTGCTCCCGTTCAATATTCTTGTGAACAACTTTGTGCCATTTTTCAGCAGTGTGAATTTTTAGAAGAATGGTAGAACAGAAATATTTATAATTGTATTGATTGGTGCTACCATCATTCTTGGGGTTCAGCTGTTAATCTTCGGTTTTCTAAATGTATAGAAAACTTTAATTATGAATGGTCGATTGTAGAGAATTGTCTTTAAGGGAGGGGCTTTGTATATTCAGATCACTGAACAATGTAATTTCAGCTGTGAACATTGTGCATTTAGTTGTACCTCCCAAGGAGAAAATATGTCTTGGGAAACATTCAAAGCCTGTATAGATAAAGAAGAAAATAATCTTGTATCTCTTGGTGGCGGCGAGCCAACCTTACATCAATCATTTGAAAAGTTTCTTTTATATGCTATTTCTAAATGTGAAGTTTGGTTGGCAACCAATGGCTCTCAAACAGCGATATCTCTGACTTTGGCTAAATTAGCCAAATATGGAATTATCAGCTGCTCACTATCTCAAGATCAATGGCATAATTCAATAGATCAAAAAGTAGTAAAAGCTTTTACAAAGAATATAGATATAACCAGTTATAATAGTTACCGAAATGATTTAAGAGAGATCCGTCGGTGCGACAATCCAGTCCAATCAGGACGTTGCAGTTGGGGTGTGGCAGAATGCCCTTGTGATGATTTATTTGTAAAACCAAATGGTAATATATATTGGTGCGGTTGTTCAAATGCTCCCAAATTGGGAAATATCATTTCTGGATACGATTTGAGAGTAAATGAAAGAAACTACGAAAATGAATATGGAGAATGTTGGAATAAATAAAAATTAAAATTAAAGAGGTCTCAACAAATCCCAAAAACTAAAGGCCATTAATAGAAGTTCAAAAAGAAGCTATAGTGAATCTTATAGCTAACTATGGTTTAGAACAATTATTCTGAATTAAATATGATCACCATATTATACTTTGTTACTAGAGTTCTATTCTCTCTTTGAGAAGCTCACAAAGAAAGAAGATTTCAATCAGCGAAGGAACTTATCAAAATTATCACTGGTATTTAAATTATGAAAGTTGTTCTTTTTCTTTTAAAGATTTTCCAGAAATTTCAGAAGATACTTCTCCAGAAGAGTTCTGGTCAGAAGTCTTAAAGGTTACAAAAGAATATCTTTTAGCCTATTCTAAAGCAGGAACAGTTCCTCCTTATATTTATGGTACAAATGGAAATAGTTCTTTCCATGAGTACCTTGATAAACAATCTAAAACAAAGGATTAAAACATGACTTCCTCTCTACTATATCGCGCAGACTACTGCGCTTAATAATAATCATGAATTTCATGTAGTGGCAATTCTTTATAGAAATAAGTCTATTATAAAAATTACTACAAATAGTAAAAAGACCCATCCAAAGTTTGGAAGAAGGTATAGAAACGGCATACCAAATTATCACCTTCATGCAGAACAATCTGCTTGTCGATTTGCAAAACCAGGAGACACTCTGATTGTTATGCGCTTTCTTGCCAATGGGAATCCTTCCATGGCTAAGCCTTGTATTCATTGTCAAAAGGCTATTGAAAAGGCAGGAATTCGTAAAGTAACCTATACCAATTGGGATGGTAATTATATTGTGGAGAAACTATGAGAATTGTGCCTGAAGAAATGCCAATCGTCACTGAAGATTGAATGACTGAGTAAGAATTTCTTAAGCTATATAACAAAAGTAAGTTTAAGAACGAAATTATAGTAGCTTATAGAGGCAGTCTTGGAGAAGAGGCGCTGCTGTTGTTAAAACCGATTAACAGGAGTTTTAAAATGGACAATTATGAGAAGTTAATAAGAATTCAAACAGAAATCAAAGAGAAGATCCTTGCCTGGGCTTCTCCCAAAGAAGATAATACGTCAGAAATTAGTTATGCAATGGGCCAAATACATGCTTATAAACATATAGAAGAATTGATTGATAATTATCTTTCGGAAGGCTTAGATGTTCCACCGAATTGCAAATAAGTTTGTAATTCTTCTAATTACTGGAATTGGGGCATATATTATTTGGAACCGCAGCCATGCAGCTCACTGAAAAGATTGATAAGCCTATCTGTCGATTCTATAATAAACAAAATGCCAAGCGCTTAGGCACCGAGTATCCAGAAATTTGCTATGGCTATAGAAAAGAATATATAAAACGATAATGCCAGCATTCCTTTTTAAATGTCAGCAATGCGGAAAGTGTTGTTGGGGACCTGGAACAATCCAATTGTCCCCAAATCAAATCCTATATATTCGCGGGTACGAACCTTGTTATTTTTTAAAAGATAACAAATGTTCTATTCAAAATAATAAACCCGAGCAATGCAAGCTATTTCCCCACTGGCCTTCTTTGAATACAGAAGAATCTTTACTTAGAATCAAAGAATATTATAACTGTCCAGGAATCAAAATATGCAAATAGAAGAAGCAAAAGATCTATATGTAATTCAAAAAAATGCAGCAATGCAAAGAGAAAAAGAAGAAGCAGAACGAATTCTACAGAATATCTTTGTTCAAATTCCAACAAAAATTACTTTATTACTTCCATCTTTTGTTTATCTTATCCATTCAGGTAGTATTAGAGGAAAGGTTCATATAAAGCTCTGCAA
>CAYZVE010000127.1:0-3234 GCA_964481805.1 uncultured archaeon
CCATGCTCGTTAAAAATTACAGACCCTCCAAGTGAAATTACATACATCAACTACCAAGATAGTGAAGAAGAAATTAATATCAAAATATTTCAAAAATAAATCCCTAAAAATTCTTATTATACTTTTATTTCATTTAATCTTTCAGAATAAACTCATCCAGCCTATCTTTCGCTTTCTCTCTTTTTTCCTGAAAATCTTTTAGAAAATCATTCAATTTATCAACAAGAATTTGCTTCAATTCTCCTGTCAGCATTTTCCCGGATTTATAGTCATCGTAAATTTTCTTTAATTTTTCATCATTCTCTTCAAAGAAAGTCAGCCATTGGTAAGAAACATCAACATCCGGGTTGCCCCCCAGTCTTCTGTGCTCTTCTATATTTCTTGCCCCTCCGGAGAATGCATATTTCATGATTTTTTTTCTGACAGTTTCTGGATCGTCTGAGGTAAAAATGATTGATTGTTCCCCGGTTGATGTTGACATTTTTCCATCTTCTGCCATGCCAGCAAGGCCAGGCAAGAATCTGCAATGTATTGCAGCAGGTTTATAATAACCTAATTTTGGAAGAATGTCTCGGCATACCCGAAAATGAGCATCTTGGTCAATAGCATAAGGTATAAGGCATGGTATATTCTTTCCTGATAATACAGATGGGAGAAATGCAGGGACACTTTGAACGGATGTGAAGAAATATTTCCCTACGTTATCTTCATTTTTAAAGCCAAAAACCGCTTTCGCGGTAGATGCTGTTAATTTTTTCGCTACTCTTAATGCTTGCTTGTAGAGTGTTTTTGCATAATCTATATCAGAAAAAATAAATGTTTTTTTTGGTTTGAACCCCAATGCGATAACGTCCAGCGCATTTTCATATGCCATCTTATTTGTGTCTTCCAATTCCAAATTGTCTTTGAATAAAAATTTTTCGTCATCAGTCATCTGGAACCATAATTCTACATCAAATTTATCTTGCAGCCATTTTGTAAACATCCATGGTATTAAGTGTCCCATATGAGTTTTGCCTGATGGACCCCTTCCAGTATATAAATAAAATTTATTCCCTTTTTCATATTCGTCTAGAATCCAGTTCATATCTCTGTGAGAAAAAAATATCCCTTTTCTTAAAAAATGGTGCAACTCTCCTGTATGTTTTTCTATTCTTCTGAGTAATTTTTCATCAATTTTTTCAGTTCCAAATTCTTTGATTAACTTCTCGTAGTCGATATTTCCTTTAACTTCCCACGGTGTTACAATGTATTTTGGCATACATTTATTTCTTCGCAAAGTAAGTTTTTATTTATCACTATTGGATTGAAACTACCTTTCTGTGTACAAACCACGAAGTCTACTCAGGGGTCTCCCAGGATATCTTTCTTCATTTGTCAAAGAACTTGGCTTATACCCAGTATCAACTCTATCAACGCCACTATCATATCGAAACCATTGTTCTGCTAAAGGTACTGTTTGACTAGCAACTTTTGCTTTACTTTCATTTGTTACTGATTTAACCACTAATTCCACCTCTTTTATCAGATTCTAGTTTTATATATGACAAAATATATACTTTTAAGGAAAACTTTTTACAAATGTTAGTTTTTTATTTTTAATATTGCTAATTGTAAGTATGGAAATTAAAACCAAAGATAAATTACTTCTTATTGAGATGTTGAAAAATGGAAGGCAGAATTTTTCAAAACTCGGTAAAACTTTACATATAAGCAGGCAAGCAGTTTTTAGTAGAATAAAAACATTAAAAAATCAAGGCATAATCAGGAATTTTACTGTCAATATCAACCAAGAAAAAATAGGCCTGGATTTCAAAGCATACATACTCATGACTATAGAACCAAGAAATCAGTCAAGGCAGAAGATAAATATATTCCTCAAAAGATGCAAACAAGTTTCGCAGGCATATTATTTGTTTGGTTCCCATGATATCCTAATGGAAGTTCTGGTTAGAAATAGGATAGAATTATCCCAATTAATTAAACAATTCCAAAAATTTGATTATGTAAAGAAAACAGTAACTTTGATAGTGTATGATACGATTAAAGATTGTCAAAATCATCCTTTTGAGAGAGTTCTAGAAGATGATAAAATGAATTATGTTGCTGAAAAATCAGCGTAAAGAACATACTTTATTTGCTACTTCGATGATTATATTTATTGCAATTAAAAATCAATATATATAAAATATGGTGATAATTTTTGTTACAAATAGTAAAACATATGGAAGTAAAGGGTGCACAAGCTAAACAGATATCTAATGCAATAACTTCTGTTCTGAAAGAATTCGGCAAACGTGCTCAAGTCAAAAAACTTGAGAAGATAGAAATCTATGTAACAAAAAATCCGGTTAAAGTCAGTAAAAAAATACTATTTTCTATTGAGTTAAAAAGGCACGGCGAGATCAGGGAATGGATAACCGAAAATGCAGGAAGTTTTACTTATTGGGTCAAAGGATCCACACCTATAATTATGCTTAATGCAAATGAAAAAATCTTCCAGAAGATGGACTATGATGCTATTCAAGGCCTATTTGCCCATGAGTTAATGCATCTGCTAAATAAGTTGGGTGGAATAGAAGATAAATTAGAAGAAGAAATAGACAAATCAGGAAATAATGTAATTAAACTCATAGAAAAACACAAAGAAATAAGACCATTTACGCGAGAAAGATTATTGGTATCACTTGTTAGAGTGACAACGACAATTGTTCTACTCATTAAAGATGTTTTAGCTAATAGCCGTGCAATGAGTTTTGGATTTGATGAGGAATTATATGAAAATTATAAATCAGCCTTAAGCGATGCGAAAAAAATAAAATACACAGAAAGTGATATTGAAACTGCATTAAAACGTGATCAGAAGCATGTATTAGACGATTCTTATCTTACTTATCTTGGTTTAAATAACAGTTGGATAACATTTAGGATGTTTAATATAAAATGGTATAAATATTTGCGAGATTTGTCAAGAATAGAAGTTCCTGATATTGTGAAAAAAAATGCAGATAAAGTCTTAAAAGAGATGCTTAAACTTAGGTCAGGACATGACAAAAAACAAATTAGAAAAATTATTAAATTGAGCCAGGATAATTATTATGAGATTGTTGAATATTTCTGTGGGAAGTTAAAATAATTTAACACTGTGACGTCCGTATCTATGAACACCGTCGTATATTTCTAAACCAAAACTTGGACCATCTTGTGGAAGAATTAGTTTATATGTTATCCCTC
>CAYZVE010000128.1:0-3222 GCA_964481805.1 uncultured archaeon
CTCCTTATAATAATGCTGTGTATTCATTGCTGAAGTTGATAAGCAATTAGTTTGGATAATAGTTAATTTAGATATCAGATTTTTGCGTCAGGACACCGCTGACAATTATCATTAATCCCCCAATCAGTTGGAAAATATTCATATTTTCTTTCAGGAAAATTAAACCCAATATTAAAACAATTATAGGAACAGACATAGACATCATGGTCAGATAGCTTGCGCTTGAAACTGATATGGTTTTATTTAGGAATATAACTAAAGCTGCAGAGCATAAGCTGCTCATCATCATGAAGCTAAATGCTTTTGCTTCTAGTATGTTGATTTTCATAAACGGTATTAAACAGATCAATAGTAAGAGGCCAAAACCTACCCTGAATAGTCCTATGATGTCTGGATTAATTTCTTTTGTCAAAGGTTTTGTAATTATCAGCGCGGCTGAAAAACAGAACGCTGTTATAAGGGTTAATATATCCCCAATTCTCGGCACTATTAGCATGCCGCCTGTAGTCACCAAATAAGCCCCTAAAGTAAAAACAAGGAGCAACATGATTTTATTCCTGTCCAATTTTTCTTTAAGGAAAATATATGCCAATAATATCGTGAAAAAAAGTGAACTTTTGATTAAGAATCCATAATTTATTGAAGTCGATAATTTCAGTCCATAAAATCCTAGTATATATGCAGTCCCAACAAAGAGGCCTATCAGAACTAATCTTTTGACGTGCTTGATCTCGACTGTTTTCAATTCTTTTCTTCTGAACAATAAATCATAGCCAAGAAGGAGCAGGACCGTGACTACTGTGGTTTGAATTGTATATGGCAGGGCTTCTGCGCCGGCATTGATTGCGTTCTTGTCGAAGAATATTGCGAGAGCCCATAGGATAGAGAACAAACAGACATAGATTAGTTTTTTATCTGCCATTCAATTCACCTCATTGATAGGTTTGCCCTTTACTATTGAGATGATAGAGTCAGTCAGTATTTTAGATTCATTGTCTAAAGTCTGCTTAGTGTAATAGCCTACTTCTGGCGCCGGAAATACGTTGCCATTAAAATCATTAATCGCTCCCTTGCGGCTTTCAAAGCCAAAACCACCAAGTTCATTTTTGGATAATTTATCTAGTATGTATTTTTTGTCATAAGGACCTTCATCGATTGGGCTTAGGATGATTGCAGTCTTTTTCATGGAATCTATAAGCTTATTTGTTATAAGGCCTTTAGTATGTTTGTCTGATGTGATTGCAAAGAAAACTGCATCTGATGTTTTAAACAATTCTTCAAGATTCTTAAATTTATATGAGGCATTCTTCTTGCTCCTGTTCCAGTAAGAAATTTTCATTCCCAATCCTGAGCAGAGATCAGCTATTCTGGAGCCAATTTTTCCGAGGCCAATGATACCAACATTTAAGCCTTTCGCATCAGTTCCCATACTGTCTTTGTCGTATTCAAATTCCCATTTGTTTTTGAATATCAAAGGCAACTTTCTTAAAAGGCCTATCATCATGAAAACATAATACTCGGTCACCGCATCTGTGGATTTGCCTGGAACATTAGTGACCGTGACCCCCATTTTTCTTAGTTCCTCGAAAGGCACCCAGCCGAATGCTGTGGTTGAGAGGCATATAGCCTTTATCCGCTTAAATTTCTTGATTTTCTCTAGAGGAAGCCCTTTCCAAACACCGTCAATGTAGCTGGGTTGAACAGCTAGTACAATATCCTCGCTTCCAGACAACTCCTTTATGTCTTCAAGCTTATTGTTTTTTTCTTGGTAGAATACTGCATTATATTCATCAAGCCTTTTCAAATCTTCATCCCTGAAGCGTTCCCTTGAATTCAATATGACAATTTTCATTGTTATCTCCTAGACTCTTTGTTGTGCATTCTCCTTAAAACTATGCCGATTAATTAAACATGATTAGATTTATAACTGAAGTTTTGCGTTTTTTGAGTTCATGTATATACATTGAGTAGACCTCTAGAATAGAATTCATTCAGAAGAAGCTCTTAAAACTGGAATTTTTCTACTTTTTGAATTTCATTGAAAGTAGATAACACCTGCTGGGAGAAGCCATTTTTCAGCACTTTCAGAAAAAACGCAAAACTTCAGTTATAAAAGATTCACCAGCCCTGCTGATAGAGGAAGAAGCAGCAAGAAAAAAAGAAACAAAGATTCTTCGAACAATTTATATTTCTAAAATAAAGTAGATTTCAATGAAAATATGAAGCCAATAGTAGAAGTGAAAAGGTTAGCCAACTGGTATTTTGGCAATTTCTGCATAAGATGCGCTAACCTAGATATGGAAGACAAGAATCATGGAAAAGACTGCTGGGATAAACTCCAATTAATAGCAGATAAACTGAAAGCTGAAAAAATGACCCACAGGGAATTTATGAATTTAATCAGATATAACTCAAATTTCTGCAAGCCGATAAAAAGAAAATTCCCAGAATGTTCAATCTGCAAAGCGCTTAATATACCACAAAGAAGATAATCATATTTTCAATTTCCTTACTATGGCTTCTTCAGCTTCCTGCAGTTGTTTAAGTGATTTTATTGGTGCCATTTTATTTATTTCCCTTATTTCATTAAATCTCTTCAAGCACTCCTTGTCAAAATCCTTAATATGTATTTTCTTTTTTTTGCGTTTTGAGTATTTCTTTGATAATGCAGTCAAATCTTTGTTCTCAACATGAAGCAGTTCGTGGATGATTATATTTTGGACCACTTGTTTCCTGAGCTCATCTGGTTTTGCTTTTTTAATTTTTTCATTTATCATAACCTCATATCTATGTTCCTCTTTGATTTTTAGCCTGGATTTTCCTTCCCCTTTAAGAAAGACAGATTCTGGGTTTATCTCTCTAAATCTTGTTACTTGGCCTTTAACACGCCCCAACACAGTTTTTCCAAGTTTTTTGTATTCGCATGTTATCGCATGCCTGTTTAATTTTGGAAAAGCTTCTCTGCATTCAAGGATCCAGCCCGAGCATTCATTTGGCATGTAAAATTAATGGAATTAAATCAATTAATAATTTATTGAATGATTAAATTAGTATGATGAAATTCATCTACAACTCACCAGCTTTATTCATAGAAGAAGAATACATTCTTGCAGTCGGGGATCTGCATATAGGCTTGGATTACAAACTTTACAAGCAGGGGATAAATCTACCCAACCAGCTTCCTGATATTGAAAAGAAGTTGGTCAGGCTTCTCAAAAAAAC
>CAYZVE010000129.1:0-3187 GCA_964481805.1 uncultured archaeon
TTTTCCCGATGAAGAGCAGTGTTTTGATTATCTGCTCTATTTTTACTCCAGTCGCTTCTGAAGCACTCTCACTAGTTAATCCTGATTTTTTGTGCTCTATTATTTCTGCTTGGATATTATTCTCTTTTATGAATTGTTTTACTTCTTCGAGTTTTGACATATATTCACCTAACATTTTGGCCTCAATATTATTTCTTTATTATCAATGAAAAACATTATCCATCAGTCCTTTTAATTGATCTATAGTCAGAGCTTGCCTCCCATCACATTCTCTATGTGCTCTTTCTGCTTCATCACCTATTATTTCAATTTCCAGAAACTCTGCTCCGTGATCTACCGCATCTCTAGTTATTTGAGGCACTAACTCCCAGTATCCAGCAGGGTGGCTAGGATCATAACCCACAATTACATTGTTTTGTCTTTCTTTAAGATAATCTCGGATATGTTCTATATGATCTACATCTACCCAAAATCTAGAGTCTTTTCCTTCGTGTTGGCGTTGATGAGGTAATTCTCTACTTTTCTCTATTAATGATGGATGGTGAATAGGCCATTGGAGACCTCTTAAGCAAAATAAAACAGGTCCATCCCCTAAATATTGAATCGCTCCCAGAATTTCTTCTGGTGCTGCACACATACCTCTTTTCATTAATACTGGCTTCCCATCTCTATTGCTACCTATTTCTCTAAGTAAATCATAGTTCTGCATATTTCTTGAGCCTATCTGCCAAACATCGATACCATACCTATTAAATAAATCAACCTGCCTCGGATCCATTACTTCAGTTACTATAGGTAATCCTGTCCTTTCTCTGGCTTCAACTAAATATCTTAGACCATCTTCCCCAAGACCCTGAAATGATTTGGGGTTTGTTCTAGGCTTAAATGCTCCTCCTCTTAATCCATGAATAGGATAGCCCTGGTCTCGAAGTTCGGCTAATCTTTGAGCTTTGTTTGATATATCTTCTCTACTTTCCACTGCACAAGGCCCGGCAATTACTAATAAATCTCCTTCTTTGTAGGCTGGAAATGTTTTTTGCAGATCTCTGTAATTTACCATAATCAACTTACCTCTTTTAAATTGTCTAGCTCTTTGTCTAGAGTTAAAATTTCATTAAGGAACTTTTTTCTAATTTTTCTTGATTCTGGATTAAAAACCTGTATGTCTTGGAAAAGTTGTAAGGAATCTTCTTTGAAAATATCTACCAATTCTAATGCTGTATCTAAAGCTGAAATTTTTATTTTTTGGTCCTTTAACCCTATTCTTGCCAAAGGAAGCGCGATTAGATGTAAGAGGGCATGCGAGCTTGCCATAGCTTTATCGTGTTTTAATGGTGTTGTTAGTATTATTTCCAGTCCAATATTCTTGAATAACTTACTTATTTCTGCGATAGCTTGTTCCTTCGCTCTTACCGGACAAATAACTATTTTCAGTCCTTTTATCCCATTTTTTCCGCTCTGTGGACCAAATAATGGATGTGCTCCTATTACTTGAATACTTGACGGTAATATCTCTTTCATCCATTTACATGGCATTATTTTTACAGAACAGATGTCTATAACCACGGAATTCTTGTTCAATGATTTTTTTATTTTTTCTAACACATCTTTCAGGGAAGATATAGGAACTGCTAAGAGAACTATATCATTTGCAGCTGCTTCTTTTATCTCAACAAATTTAACTCCTATCTTCTCTGCTTCTTTAGTTTTATCTTGTACATCGGAAACAAAGACCTCGAAATTCTCTCTCAGATGTTTAGAGATGAATCTACCAAAGTTTCCAAAACCTATTATTCCTATTTTTGTCATTTAGATCAACTCCTCAACCAATTATTTATCCTATCAAAAGCCTCCTGAATATCACTCTCTTCACCAGCAAAAGATAATCTCAAGTGATTTTCACCGGCTGGACCAAATGAAATACCAGGTACTGTTACAACACCTGCTTCATATAGAAGATCTAATGCTAGTTCAGTATCTCTAGTTCTAAATCTCTCTGGTATTTCCTTCAATCTTCGCTTCGCGTTTTCATTTATTTCAGTATCTCTACTCCTTATTATTCTTGGAAAAACATAGTAGGCACCGTGTGGTCTTTGATAATTCAAGAATTCTGCTAAGTTATCTAATCCTTGACACATAACTTCTCTACGTCTTGCTAATTCCTCTCTAAAACCATTTACATGATCTTGTGGTCCTTGTAGTGCTACCAGAGCTGCATGTTGAGAAATGCTAGGAGCACAGATATAATTTTGGTCTTGTACAGCAAACACTTTATCAATTACTTTTGGATGGGCTACAACCCAACCTACTCGAAATCCTGTCATTGCATGTTCTTTTGATGGTGTGAAAAAGGATATGACATTATCCCTATCCCTAGACACCGATTGTAAACTGAAATGATCCCTTCCATCAAATGTCAAAAATTCATATGCATTATCTTCTAGTAGATATAAACCGTTTGATCTTGCTATTTCACCAACTTTTCTTAAATCTTCTTCTGGAAATACAGCTCCTGTTGGATTTGACGGGTTACAAAGGACAATTGCTTTGGTTTTATTTCCGATGGAGTTTTTTATTGCTTCTGTGTCTAACCTCCACTCCTCATTTTCAATTAATGGGGTGTGTATTGGAATACCCCCTGCAAATCTTACACACTCTATATGGTTCGAGTATGCTGGGTCTGGTATTATTACTTCGTCTCCTTCAGCCACTAACGCCATTAATGTACAAAATATACCTCCTGCGCTTCCAGTTGTAGTTAGTACTTCTCTTTCAGAATCAATTTCAATCCCCTTTCTTTTAAGTTTTTTTGCAAATTCTGAATTTAATTCAGAAAGACCTCTACCTAGAGCATATTTGTTTATATTAGGATCATATCTAAGTTTATCAGCCAAACCTCTTGATATATGTTCTGGTAAGGGAAATGAAGGTACACCTACACCAAGAGATACAAAACCAGAAATATCTTCTAACGCAAAATTATACATTTGCCTAATTAAAGATGGACTCAATTTTTCTGTTCTTTCTGAAAATCTATAATCCATTCTTCTCGCCTCTACTAAATACTTCCCACGTCATTGGTATTTCGCCAAATTCTTCAACTATTTTCAAGCCCAATTCTTCTGCTACATCTTTTGATCCAATACCTGCATCAACATCTCCATCCACTACTTTTCGAAGGCAAAGG
>CAYZVE010000130.1:0-3162 GCA_964481805.1 uncultured archaeon
TGTAACCAATCCGCTGTCAAACTTGTTAATAGTAAAAATCTGTAAATCAGCTGCATAGAGCAGGCAAACTGCGATTGAAATTAAACTGATTAAAATAATAACAATTTTATTTTTCATTCTCTTAAAAGTTCTTCTCTTGCCTCATCTCTTAATGATTCTTCTAAAAATGGTAGAAATTGTATTTTTAACATTGGCGGTAAAGTTCTCCATCTTCTCATTGTGAGTGGGGTCTCTTTTGCTTTATATTCCCTATTAAGCATTTCGTTGGTTATTATTAAACCCTTATTAGCCGCTTTAATATAATCATCCGCAAAATCTTGTTCCTTTGCTGCTTTTTCTATGATTTTATCCAAAACCTTGCGTCTTTCTCTTTCGTAATTAGATTCTATAACCCGCATTATTTCATCCATATCTCTGGCTTCACCAACTCGGAGAGGTGTTATTTGTAGGCTATTAAGAACTTTTTCCCAGGCTTTGGGTCTAATAAGCAATCGCTTTCTGGATAATTGTCTTATTTCGTCTTGTGTAGCAAGGTCATAAATTCCTTTGCCAAACAAAAAGGGACGCAATACTATTTCTAAAGGTTTCTTACCAGATTCTATGTCTCTAACTAAATTATACATATCAGAAGCAGTGGGGCCAAACAATCCTGCTATATTCCGAGGAATATAAATATCTGGGGCAATTCTTTCTGATAGGTCAACTCCAATATAAGCAAAAATCCCCCGATAAATTGTGTTTAATGTTCGTCTTACTTTTTTGTTTTTCTGCATAGCAATTGCTGTTAGTATTGCGACCACAACCTTTTGCCACAATCCCCTAAATGGTGTGACTATATCAGCAGCCATTTGGAATATCTCTAATGGTAATTTGACACCACCAATCACAATGTTTGAACCAATTATCCTAATAACTCTGGCTATATTGTGTGGTGTGGGATTATTAATAGAGGCTTTTATCCATTCGCCCATTTGTAAAAGAGTATTCAATGGGTAAGATTTGAATTGAAACAGCACTCTACCTGGTCTTGTCCTGAAAATCTTTGGCAGGTCTGAAGCGTCATAAATATATTGAGTATCAGCATTAACATCCTTACCATATTCTATTGCCGCAATGAGTTTTTTGAAATCATCCAAATTTTTAGTCTCAAGTGCTGTAGCGGGAAAATTCTCTGTCAGCTTTTGGTGCAACTTATCAAATTCTTTTGTTATATCTATCTTTTTCTCGGGTAGATAGCGGGATAAAAAATTATCTACATATTCAGAAGCATTTTTGTAATAATCATTGATATAATCATATCCTAATCGGGTAATCTTTTCAGCAGGTAAGTCAAAAACTTTTCTGGCAAGTCTGTAAGAGCCATTGATAGTTGCCCCTCTATTTAATTGTTCAGCGGTACTAAACATACCAAGTGGCATATACAATTTTTCCGTGGCAGGAATAAAAGTTTCCAGAGCATAGTATTTAGCTTTCTGTCCTGAAATACCAGCAATCTCGTTAATTTCTTTTCCCAAGGGAGTAAAATTCTGTCTATAACCAGCAAATAAATGATGCCCAATTTCATTAAATGTTGTATGCAATGGTTGAAATAAATTTATTGCAGCAGTGCTTGGTCGATAACCTAATTTAAGAAAGCCCTGGGCACGGCTTATTTTCCCCATTGTCCTTGAGATACTAAATTGCCGATTGATTGGGTCATATTTACCACTAACACCATCAATGAGTTCAAGAAAATAGTTTCTCAATCCAGGAGGTAATTGTAACGATAAATCAGTCGCTTGCCTTCTGTATGGGTCAAGCCATTTTTTACGAATTAAACGAGACATATAAATTTTTATAGCCATTTCGGGGTCTTTAATATAACCATCTAAATTGGCAAGTCGCCTTTCAAAATTCGGCATAAATTTAGGTCTGGGTTTAATTGCCGCCACGCCTCGTAAAGCACTTAGAACATCCACTCTTATTTTTTCATTTTCCCCTATATCATATACTTTTTTTATCTTCTTAACTTTTTCAATTGTCCGTTCAATAATTGTCTCTACATTTTGATGTAATTCCTCCGTTGATTTGCTTTCTTTCAGACGGGTAATCATTTGTTCAACTTCACCTTCTCCCCATCCTCTATGGCTTAATGCTTCTTTAACTTTACTTTCTACTTTAGCTAAATCTTTTTTAATGGCTTTTTGAGTTTTAACTTTTTCTGTAACACTCACAGATTCCTCTTCTGTTACCCATTTCCCCTTTTCAAGTATCTTTCTTAATTGGTCTGAAGATATTGTGGTTGCTTTTTCTACTTGGTTAACAAAACGCCAAAATCCCTTGCGAGTTAAAAGAGTTGCTGTCCATTCGCCGCCTATTTCTTTCGGGGCAATATTAAGTTTGTGTTCGGGATGTTCTTTGGCATATGCTTCGGCTTTATCTAATGCTTCTCCTTTTGTTCGGGCAAAACCTCCTGGAATAGTTTTATCGCCATCTTTTATCTGATATTGACCAACAAATATATGGGGAAAATATTGGTCATCAGGGATTGACCATTTTTTTACATCAACACCTTTCATATAAGATGCAATCTCTTTGGCTTCTTTAAGTATTTCTCTATTTGTCTGGTATGCTTCTAATTCTTTTGAACTTAATGCGTTTAATTCTTCTTCGGAAGGTTTTCGGTTTAACATATCAGCAATAACTTCCCGCCGATTGTCTTTAATGCCTTTATATATTTTTTCTGATATGCTGGAATAATAATCTGTTTCTTGGGTCATAAAAGACATTGTGTCTCTACCCATATGGGCAATTTTGTTAGCAATTGGATTCATCTCTGCAATATGTCTTACTGGATAAATCCAGCTCATAAACCAACCAGGAAAACCTACTAAATCTTTCGGCAAGTCTTTCATTTCTATTTCGGGCGGAATAACTGTTTTGGTAGCAAGTCCAACATCTGGATAATCTTCTATAAATTTTGCTTCTTCTTTTGTTTTTGCTTGCTTTTTTGCTTTTTTAATAATCTTTTCTTTTGTATCCGTGCTTCTTTTTTCTAAATCTGGTTGTATATATTTTTCAGATTTAGGCATATTGGGTAAGTCTTCTTGTGGCATTATAGGAGAACCGAAAGTAAAAATATCCTGGTGTTTTTGTGGTTGTATCTTTTCTCTGGGGAATTCT
>CAYZVE010000131.1:0-3137 GCA_964481805.1 uncultured archaeon
TAATTGGGGCATTATGAATCCTGCGCCAATCATTACACCATTCAAAACATTCTTCCATTTAGCACTCATTAGTGATAATATTGGGAAAAATCTCTTTAAAAAAGTTTTTATGGGGTGCAAATAACAAAAACATTCCTATTTATTTACCATATAGTAAATATATATTAAAATGGATTTTAACGTTTTTATTGCAGGATGAAGGGGTTTTGTCTGATTTTTTTCAGCAATTTCTTCTCTAACTCTTGCCTCTCCCTCTTCGTTAAACAAATATTCTGTTAATTTTTTAATATTGATTAAGCTCCCATTTGTGATTATTATTTCTTTGCCTTCTAATTTTTTCGCACTTAAGTTGTATGTTTCTTCTTTTAACTCCTCGCCTTCTTTCTCTGACTCATTATCAGATTCGTCAAATTCTGGAACAGTATAAGCGCAGTTTTGTTTTATTTCAGGCATATTGTATGTTCCCGAACAAGTGCCAATATTTGTGCAATTTCTGGTTTGCTCCCCGGATGGAAGGCATTCGCTCCAATTTGTGCAGTTCCATACATATGTGCAGCCCCCTTCATTTGTTATCCTAGTTGTTCCGCTTTCTGGTTCAGGTTCTGATGGGGGTTCGCTTGCAAAATTACCCATTATAAAGGCATCATCCTGGTAAAAGAAACTTGTATCAGCGAAAGCTGAAGGGATTAATAAAAATATAAGCAGGATTATTGTGTATTTCATTTTGTATTTTACCATTATTCATTAACAGCATTTATGTAATATGAACCAGCATTGGTTGTTACAACATAAGTATTCTCTGACTGAAATTGAATAATTAAATTTCTTTGATTAGTGTCTGCAATAATTGTGCAAGTGATTGTATTAATAACAGGGATATTAATATCAAGATTCATTTTAGTCATTCCAGTATTGTCAGAATCTGTGCCCACAAGAATATTATTAATTATCTGCGCCCCGGATTGTTCTTGTGTTTCAAAATGACAATGTCCAATAGGCCCGGACTCATCAAAAATTGCTCTATTTTGAATTGCAGTTCCATCATTAGAGGAACTTTGCGCCAAGAAAATCTTGATAATATTCATCTTACTCGGCACTAAAGAGATAGTAAATATGGTTGTGTAACCCGCATTTGTGGCGTTCAAATCACTTTCCAAATAAACAGGAGCAAGCCCGCTCCCTGCAGGAAGACCTGTCAATAAAGAACCATCTCCTTTGAAGTATTTAGCTGAAACGTTCTCGCTTGTTTCCATGTTTCCTGTTGCATCAATGTTTTGAACCCATAATTTTGTTATCCTGCTTGCCAAGCTTCCTAAAAAAGAAGAAAAAACCGTATCATCTGCTGTTATGTTTTCTTGCGAAAATATAGAACCTATGGCTTCAATATCATCTTCCACTAATAAATCAGCTCCTGTTGTTTCAGGATCGCAGTCAGCATACTTATTTCCCTCGCACAACGTAAAATTCTCATTTACTGGCTTGTTTGCGGGAGTTCCAACTATTTGCAAACTTCTTGAAATTGTGGTCGCCCTGTATGGTAAATATGCGCCACTAATGCACATCTGCATAGTTTCTGTATTCTCATCCCAGAAACATTCCTGCATTCCATAAATATTGGTTTCCTGTATAATATCATGAATTAATGAATCTGAAAAAACAGATGGAAGTTCAGATTCAGCATCTCTTGGAGCATTATATAATGCAGATGTAATAGTTCCGTCTGGTTTAATAAAATTGATTTCATCTTGCAATTTTAATGGGCTTAAACCCTGTAATATGCCGTGCAATACTAAACTTCCTGTTGTAACTTCATCAATATCTTTCCTTAAAAAATCCCAAACCACTAATCTTCTTCTTGGAGTCTGGTCCGCACCATTTATGTTTATATTCAGGTAATAACTTTTTGAACTATTATTGCACGCATAATTCACTCCCACCTGTTCAGTTATCCATTCCCCCCAATTTCCAGTAGTTAGAGTTGTTGTGTTTGAGTAACAAATATTCCCTCCAGTTTGGGAATCATAAACTGTAAATTCAAATTCATAAGTTCCAGTATTGAAAGTTGTTCCAGTATAATACTGCCCCTGCCATATGCATACATCACTTGCAGAAATATTTCCCTGAGAACCTTGAAGAGGGTAAGTTATTAAGCCTGTTATCTTATTTTTTGAGGAATTTTCAGGAAAGAAATAAAAAAGTGATAATAAAATCAGAACAACTATAACAATAGGATATAAATCCAGTCCTTTCCCGCTTCTACTTGAACCATTTTTTTTATTGTAATTAATGCAAACCTTTTTATACTTATTTTGTGTTCTGATGTTAAGTTTCATTTGTTTAGCGACGAGTGAAATCAAAAGGGGAAAATCTTCGGAAATTCCCCTTTTTTTTTACTTACATAATTATAACCTAAATAAGTAAATTAGTTATTATAAATTTACCTAAACAAAAAAGTTTTTTATTAATGAATTGCATAAATCTTTTTAAATATAAAATTTATCTGGTTGTAATGAAGGTAAAAATAGAAGTTGAAGGATTTAAATGCGAACGTTGCGGGCATAAATGGATTCCCAGAAAAAAAGAACAGCCAATTATTTGCCCAAAATGTAAAAGTCCTTATTGGAATAAGCCCAAAAAATAAATTCTTAATTTTTTATTTAAAAACAACTGTTTCTTATTTAATAAAAACAATTAAAAATCTTCCTCACATCCAAAATTAATTATGAAGAAATTATTATTCCTGCCAATAATTTTGTTGTCATTTGGCTTAGTTTTCAGCGCAGGCGCAAGCATTAACATAGGCGCGATTTCAGTGTCGGATTCATCCATTTATCCTGGAGGGAGCGGGAGCATTTCATTCACAGTAACCAATGACGGAGGTTATGTTTTGAGCAGTGTTGTTGTCGCATTATCCTCCCAATTAACATTGGGGAATGCGCAGTTCATTTTCACTAATTTAGGGGTTGGCGAATCCCGCTTCGTGTCAACTTCTTACTCTGCATCTAATGCTATGCTGAGCGGAACGTATAGTATTCAGGCAAGCGTGTTATACTCCAGCGGGGGAACGAGCTACAATAATCAGGCCGGCACAATAATTAAAGTTGCGCAGAATAATAAGTTAATAGTTTCAGATTACA
>CAYZVE010000132.1:0-1675 GCA_964481805.1 uncultured archaeon
TTCCATTGTGCAGTTGATGGAAATGATTATAACTTCTGTAGTATTGAATGCATACAAAAATATAGTTTTCAAAAGAGATGCCAAGTCACGATTTTGGAGTGCTTAAACGATGGAACTAGAGTCTGTGAATTAGGAAAGGCTTGCGATGGATGTCCATATTTCTATCGACGTAAAAAGCCAAAAGTAAAGGTGATTTTGATTTGACTAATCTTAATCTTAGTGCTCGTTCAGCAGTAATAATTAGAACTGCTAATAAAAATCAAAACATTCCAGTTGTTGCCCTAGAAGTTAATTTAACTAAATCAGTCTATGTATGTGATGAGGGGACAATCAAAATAATGACTAATAAAGCAGATATAGCCTATGAATTATTTACTAAAGAGGAAGCATTTGATGTTATTATAGAAACCAACAATTCCCATTCCTTAAACTTTCCTCGATTTATAAAACTTTTGGATGTTCGCATACAAACGATAAGATTCATTGATTCTAGTTCTAGTTTAGCTGAAGTCGGAGCAATTTGCTATAAGTGGACATACGTATTTAACTATAAACCAAAGGAAAAAGTTAAAGTGATGTTAATATGAGTCTGCCTAAAAGTATATGTGAAAGGTGTAACGCAAATCATGGCAAATATAGAGTTCTAATAATGCGAAATAAACTTACCGCAATTGCTATATGCAAAAAATGTTTTGACGAATGGACTGAATTGAAGGCGAAACGGTTTCCAAATGCAACGCATGGAATTTATAGACATGGAATTTATAGTGAAACTCCCGTGTTTGAAAAGTTTTTGAAACAAAAGAAAGTCAAGGTGATTCTAATATGAGCAGATTGACCGATGACCAATACGCATCACAAGGAAAACATTTTGGCAGCATAGCAAAAAGAACTAAGACTTGTGCATGTGGTAAAGAGGGAAAATACGGAATTTGGGGCAGCTACTACTGTAAGGAATGTTTTATCAAACGGTTAGGCAAGAATCCAGACGAAATCGCCGAACAAAGTGGGACGGGAAACTCAGGCATGGTTGCATTCAAAACCGAGGACGAATTAAAATCAGCTTTAGCTCAAACTTATATGATTCCACAATCATATAAATATCCCCATCTCCTTCAAGTGCCTAAAGGCAACAAAACCTTCGCCACGCTTTACTTAACTCATTATCCTAATTCACTTGGAATTGTGGGTCGCTCAATTAATTATCTAGTAATCTGGAAAGGCAAAATCGTAGGAATCATCGGCGGGAATTCTGCTCCATATTCTGTAAAATCAATTGACGAATATTTCGGAATAGATAAAGAGAATAGGTCGGATAAACTCTTAGAAATAATGAATAATGATGTTTTCCGAATCGTTGAGCCAGACAAAAACTTGGCGACTATGGCACTTAAATCTTTTCGAATCGCAATTCAAAGGGACTATGAAAAGAAATATGGTGGCAAACTTACTGGATTAATCACATTTGTTGAGCCGCCGAGACAAGGCAGCATCTACTATGCCGACAACTGGCAATACTTAGGTTTGACGAAAGGCTTCGGGACCACGAGACGTGGGAAGAGGTGGTGGGATAGGCGTTGGGTCAAGAAAGAACCCAAACATATCTTTGCTTACAAATTTCGTTAGACAAATTAATCAACTGATGAATCTTTTTTTGTAAATGTTTAAACGAAAG
>CAYZVE010000132.1:1775-3108 GCA_964481805.1 uncultured archaeon
TATTATAAATATTTGGAATTAAAGTTTAACCGAGAAAGAAGAAGAAACAGGTAGTCCGAGTTAATCCCTGCCCCTGTAATACGAAGCAGGAAGACTTTTAACTTGGTTAGTTGTTTTTTTGTGTTTGATTCGGTTTGGCAATTTTCGGAAAAAATCGAAAAGATTAATCAATTGATTAAACAATTGCAATTTTGGGCTTTATATATTATTAACATGGAATTATGTTAATAAAAAGCAAAGATTTATATAGGGCAACGACTTTAATATATAACGAATCAAAATGATAGAGAATGAGCTTGAATTAGTCATAGTATGCATTGATTGCCTTAAAGAATTCAGAAACTTTAATGAATTATTGGTATTTCATATTCCAGAAGAACTCATTAAACAATTAAAAATTGAACAGAAACCTCACTTGAAATGCCCGTATTGTCGAGGCAATAAATTCGTCATTAAAATATTGAAAGATGCTTATGGTGAGTATAAATAAAAATGCTTGATAAACATTGGGTTTCGCAAATCATTGCTGACGAGTTGAAACAAATAGAGCCAAGTCTAAATTTTGATGGGATGGATAACATGGTTTTAAATAACTGTAATCAAGATTTCTTTTTGTATTCAATGTGGCTTGAGAAACAACCCAAAATTGCGTCTGACAAAATCGAGAAGGGAGAACAGTCCGTGTTCATAATTAAATCTGATGAGGCTAATATAATTATAGAAGAGAGTGAAATGATAGATGTGAAAGACGCAGTTGAGATTATAAAAACGTTTGTTAAAATGTGGTGGAAGAAATATAAAGAACGTATTAAATTGACCTTTGAAGACCCAAAATTTGATGTTCTCGGAATGAAGGGAAGGGCTGTTGCTAGAGGTCTTTTTACCATGCAGGAACTAGAAGAAATACTAACTGAACTCACTAATAGTTTTATTCAATATGGCGAATATTGTATGCCAAAACTATTAGCGAACAGTCTTTTCATGCGAACGTTGGCACAATCAACCAAACAAATGTGGACACAACAAGACAAAATTAATTTAATGAATACTTTGAAAAGAGAGGCTAAAGCAATAGCACATCTTTCTGGGCATCTTTTGTTTGTCAGACCAAACAAGTCATCCTATAGTCTGAGGGAGTGGCGGTCAGACTTTGGGGGAAACAGGATTATATGACCGAATACTGGTTCACGAGCGACTGCCACTTCGGGCATAAAAATATTTTAAAATACACGAATCGCCCCTTCAAATCTATTGGAGAAATGGATTATCGACTCATTCAGAACTGGAATGCAAGAGTGAAGGACGAAGATACAGTCTTTCATATCGGCGATTT
>CAYZVE010000133.1:0-3056 GCA_964481805.1 uncultured archaeon
ATTTTGTATTAAAAATCTTTTATTAAAATGATAAAATAAATCATTCGGTTTTTACCTAACATAATAGTAAGCAATTTTAACTTTAACTAATAATTAATTTTATGGCTGAAGAGAATGACCAATTACTGAAGGCTTTAGTTTCAGATACTAGGAGAGATATTGTTAAGACACTATCTGAAGGAAACAGAACACCGTCTGACTTAAGCCGTTTATTAAAAAAAAGCAAGTCAACAATAGTTGAACATTTGCAAAAACTTACTGATGCAGGATTGGTTGAAAAAACAGAGAAACCAGGCCATAAATGGGTATTTTACTCATTAACAAGAAAAGGCGAATCATATGTTTCGAAAAAATCCCAAAGGCTTGTAATTATTTTATCATCAGTATTCTTGTCAATAATAGGGGGAGTAATATCTTTAGTCGGGTATTTAGGAAAGGCTCCCCGTGTGTTAGCTGATTCAGAAGAAAAGGTCATAAGTGTTCCTGGAGCAGCTACAGGCGAAATTTTTAATTCACCAACAACTACGCCATGGCTGCTATATCTGTCTATTGGATTGTTTGTATTAGCTTTAGCTGGAATATTTGTTTTAATTGTTATGAAGAAAAAAAGAATGTTCGAGATGTAAAAAATGAAAACATTAATAGCGTTTTCAATGTTATTTGTACTGATTGTTTTTTTTAGCGGATGCACCCAGAATATTCCTTCAGAAGAATTTTGCGAAAAAGATACAGATTGTGCTTGCGGTGTTCATAAAAATACTGGCAATTGCTTTTATGGGAATAAAAATTATGTAGACACATCAAAACAATGCCCTGATTTTTGTACTGGAATTGCAGGACATCTTTCTATAATTTGCGAGAATAATAAATGTACGCAAAAATCTAGCTTTAAATGCTCTTTGGATAGTGATTGTGTTCCATCTAAATGCTGCCATTCAACAAGCTGCACTCTCAGAAGCCAAATACCTAACTGTGAAGGAGTAGCTTGTACGGAAGAATGCAGGGGAGGAACCATGGATTGTGGCCAAGGTTTATGTGCTTGCATAAATGGTGAATGCCAGGTAGAATGGGCTATATCAAGAGAAAAATATTGTGAAATTGATGATGATTGTACTATTCAAAGTACAGATAATTGTTGTGGGAGAGAAGCTGTAAATAAAAACTATTCAAATGGCACACATCAAATTTGTCTCATAATGTGCCCTGAATACACAACAAAATGTGAAAATAATATTTGTGTCTTAATTAGTTTAGATTAAGGTAGATGTACATCAAAAAATTATTACTATTGATATTTGGGATAATTTTAGTCATTTTTCTATTTTTCTTACTAAATTCATCTGAGTGGTCATATATAAAGTGTGTTGAAGAATGCATCAGGGGGAATAATGTTCCATTCAAATCATGTAATTATCAGATGGTCCAGAAATTCATTGATCATGGTAAATGCTGGTGGAGTGACATGACACCATTGATGGATTAACGTTCCTCAGTTTTTTTGCCTTTTATTTGCGGAATAATTTTTATTTTGCCAGAAAATTCTTTTTCCAATTCCTTTCCCATTTGATACCGATCCAAGAACACGCTAAGAGCAGATATTTCACTATGTGGCTGGTTTCCGATAGCTACCTGAAAATCGCATAAACTATAAACTTCACCCGGGATTTTTTCACTTCCTACAATAACCAGTATATTTTTTTTGCTTCTAATTTTATCTATAATATTGGGAAGATTGAGCCCGTACATTGTTAAAAGAATAATGCAGTAATTTTGAGATTTAAAGCTTTCAATGACTTTTTTCCAGTTTTTTTCATACTTAACTTCAAAAGGCCCTCCCCATTTATCTGTTATTATTTTTATAGAATCTAATAATCCTTGGTCTTTTTGCCCAGAAAATACTACCCCCTCAGTACCAAAGCTTCTTGCCACTAAGCCACAATGAGTTGATACCCTTTCATCTCTAGGTAATCTGTGACCCATTCTAAGAATCCAAATAGACATAAATCTATTAAGAACTAAAGGATTATAAATATATTAGTTCAAGGATTGGTAGGTGTTAATATAGCATACAAACGTCCAGAAGTATCACCAGAAGAAGAGATAAATAGAATCAAAAGGCCAGAAGAAGGGGAAGTTTACGCAGTTGTAGAAATGATGTTGGGTTCAGATAAACTTCGAGTCCAATGTGAAGACGGAAAGGAAAGAATGGCAAGAATAACGGGAAAAATGAGAAAACGTGTGTGGATCAGGGTTGGGGATTTAATCCTTGTAGAGCCTTGGAAAGTTCAGAGCGATATTCGATGCGATGTTAAATGGAGATATACACCAACTCAAAGTGAATGGATTAGGAAGAAAGGATTTCTGAAGAATATTTAAAATTCAGCTTAACCTAAAATCGGAGCCTCGAATTCTACGAAGCAGATAGAATTCGTTATGAAAGGAGCATCCTTTAAATTTAATAATTGATAAAAGAACTATTGATAACTTAAGATGGCATCTTTAATTATTTTAGCTTCTAATTATAGCAGCATCTCCTTCATAAACTACCCTATCTTTTCTTGAAGAAAAAAATCCACCACCAACAGAAGAGTCTGAATGCGAAGAATCGTGTTGAAGGTTGATTTTGACTCAGCTACGTCTGAGTTGAAAATAACAAGAAGAAAAATTTCGCGAGGGAAAAATCAATGCTCAAAGATACTTGAATTGTTATATAGAGTCCAAGCACCTATATCTTTAAGAGTACCATATATTCTTCCATTTTGGAATCCTATCCAATTACCATAGGCTGTTCCAGGTATATTGGTTCCATCATGAAGAACTACTTGTAGTTCAGTAATATTAAAAGGACATCCTGTTGTTCTTTGAGTCTCTTTATCTGGTCTGACAATTTCATATTCAATTCTTCTTACTAATGAATCTCCTTCGACATCAAAAACTTCAACCATAATTTCACCTTTGCTACTATATAGAAACAACTACTATTTAAATCTTATGATTAACCGGCCTTGTAGAAATCTTATAAAAATAATATGAAAGAACACCAAAATGACATTTGG
>CAYZVE010000134.1:0-3049 GCA_964481805.1 uncultured archaeon
GTCCAGAAATTTTTAGCTGTCCAACCATTTTTCTAAAACTATTTCTTTATCCAAAATTGATTTAATGTGTTCTTTTTGATGTTCATCATTGCGATTAATATATCTATCAAATTTCCTTTTTATGTCTTCTTGATTGGCATATCCTAAATGTTTAACTCTGATTTCAGTTTTTTTGCCCATTAAAACTTTATGCACATTGGTTGGCAATGGACTACCTGCAACAGCATCTGCCCAAATATAATCAAAATTGGGTTTGTATCGACACATTCTAATATAGCCATTGTGCGGTCGCCACAATTTGTCTATGCGATAGGATGTTTCATTGCCCCAAAAATGGAATATCTTAAACCCATACCAATCAAAATCTTGACTGTTCATCAATTTTGGCAATAACTGCTTAAATTTTTCTTCAAAAATCTCATCTCCGTCTATTATTAACACCCATTCAGGATTATATTTACAAATTAAATTAAACAATTCTTGCCTTAAGGTAGATTCCCCAGTTTGCCAACTAATAGAATTTATCTGCACCACCAAACATTTTTCATAAGATTGACATATTTTAACCGAGTCATCTGTGCTTCCGTTATCCACCACTACAAAACCATCCACATATTGAACCAAATCATCAAGACATTTTCTCAAATATCTATCAGCTTCGTTTTTTATTAGTAATCCTGCTATCAATTTTCTTTTTTCCATTTTTTCTTATAAAGTTCTTTGGATTCTTCAAAATAATTTCTATCTTTCTTTGGTGATTTATTCCAATAGTGAATTACTTTTACAAAAGGATAATACAAAATTTTATACCCCCTTTTTCTAACTCTACGATGCAAATCGGTTTCTTCGTAGTATAAAAAGAACCTTTCGTCAAACCCACATAGCTTATTCCATACGCTCCTTCTCATTAAAAAGAATGCTCCACAAACTCCCAACACTTCTTCGGTTTTATTGTGTTGTCCTTTATCTTCTTCCTGCCAACCTCTTAAAATAGGGTTTTCATCTGTTCCAACCACACCACATCCACTAATTCTGCCATCGGGAAATATTAATTTGGGTCCAACAACAGCCACCAAAGGTTGTTTTAGTATGTCTATCATTCGTTCCCAATTACTATCTATCAATTCAATATCAGCACTTGCAACACAAACATAAGGATTGTTACCTAATCGTAACCCTTGATTGACAGATGCGCCATAGCCGATAGACTTTTCATTGCAAAGCAAAATTATATCCTTTTGTTGGGTAAGCCATTCTACCGAACCATCTTTACTGCCATTATCAACCACAAAATGATTGTGATTAATAAAGGTATATTTTCTAAAAGATTCTATACACTTAATTAAATAAGGTTTTGTGTTATAACTACCAATGCAAATATCTATTGCTGTTTCCATTGTTAATTTGGTCTAAATTCCTCAAAGTCTTCTCTGATGGGTTGATAGCAACTTGCACTTAATATTAGCTTTTTCTTTCCACATTTTTTACAAATATAATATTTGTGTATGCTATGTTGGTGTGAAACATCCTTGTTTTTATGAAATCCCAATTTGCACCATATTGATTTGTTGTTTTTTGTTTTTTTCTTCATTTTACCCCATTCTTCCAAAGTGAAAAATACAAATGTCAATCGGTTTCTTCATCACTCTCTCCAAACCTTGTATAATAATTGCTTTCCTCTTCTTCCGTTGCTTCCATATACAATTTTCTATAAATTAGCGTTCCTATAAACCCATACAGAGCGGACATTGCGCTATCTTTTCTGCCTTTTGAGAAAAATTTGAATTGTCCTTTGCCCGTTAATGAAAAATTGCCATCGGTATCTTTTTTTCTATCAATAGCAATAATTTCATTTATTACATTGACAATATTCTCAATAATTTCTTGTTCTTTTCTTCCTTCGCCCACACTTCCTGCAAAAGCAATTTTTTTGTTCTCTATAGCAGACTGGAAAAGAGTATGAGACCTATTGATTAAAATGTCATCTCCTCCAATACTTTCTCCAAATAATTTTTTAATCCCTCTTGAAGGTATTTGAAACATACAAAGAATGTGTTGTCCGTCTCTTACGTCCTCCATTTTTACGATTGGATACATATTCAATTCTTTTGGAACTTGAAAAAGATGTCCCGCTAATTGTCCTCCTCCGCCTCCCCAATCCATAACAATTAGCTTAATGCGAAACTTTTGAACTACATCATAAATTAGTTCTAACATCGCATTCGGATTTCCCGATATTTCAACCCTTCTCTGTCTATAGCCATATACTAAATGTGCCATTTCCCCAACAATCTTCCATACGCACATACTAAAATCAGATTTATTTTCTGTTCCTGCTGGGTCGGTCCCTAAAATATATATTCCATCCTCATCGCCAATCAATTCTACCTTCACATCATTTGTTTGTAGGGGTATAACCAATTCAGCAGGATAATATCCTTCTGAAGAATTTTGACATATCCCCATTACCAACATGTCAAAAACTGCTTGGGACATCTCGGAATGATGCTTCTTTGTCAATTTTTCATCTACACCAAGTGCCTTCTCCCAATCTTTTGGAATGGCTGTATAATTCCAAGATTGAAACCCATAATCTGAATCTTTATCTTTTGCTTTTTCAACGATATTACCAAGAATCTCCCTATAAATAGGAGAAAATGTCCAACAAGCATTCCCCAAATATATTGTATGGTTTTGAAGAATTTTTTCTGGAACGCTATTACCCAACAATAAACTTAATTTTTCGTGAGGCCTATTTACTCTGGTATCAATCTTGCTTGATATAATATTGGGAGGAAACTTTGTTATTTCGTCGACTATTACTACATTCCACCTCTCACCCGCAAGCCCTTCAGAGAGTCGCACTATATTTGACGGCAGAACTCTTATGCTTGAGTTATTCTTAAACTCGGCTGTCCATATATCAGGAGCGTGAATGGGTTTTTTCTTAAATTGCTTTCTGAATTCTGGTCTCGTATAATACCACCCCTCAACATAATCAAAAACCAATTTTGCTCCACTAAAAGTATGAGATAAAATGGCTATTTCT
>CAYZVE010000135.1:0-3045 GCA_964481805.1 uncultured archaeon
CCAAGTTCATTGCGAAAAACTTCATTGCCGCTATATTTATACTTTACAGTAAATTCTGCCTGAGTATAGGAAATGACTTCAACGATACATTGGGCCATTACACTGGGAGAAAGATTTCCAACACAATCAACCGACCTAAGATACCTGTAAATTAAACCCGCTTCTAAACCAGACTCAGTATAATTATCGTTTGCTTCGTGAATTGCAGGAGAAAACCAAATACGATTAGTACAAGCGGCATCATCATAAGCAAATGTCCATCTTAAGTCTGCATCCGCTGGGTTAACCCAGTTATAAAAGGCTTGTCCACTTCCTTTTGTTAGTGTAAAAGAAGTAGGAGCTTCTGGACTTATTTTATCCCCGCTTATAATGCTTGCTTCCGCAGACAAGGCAGATCTAATAGTCTTGTCATGAAGAGCATAAGCATCTAAATAGTAGTAATAAACAGCATTCTCCTCTATATCATGATCATCCCAACTAACTGTAGTACCATCTTGTGCATTTTTATCTCTTTCATATATGAGGAGTAGTTGCTCAAGTTGTACTGGATCACCATCGGAAGCTGAAAATGAAGTTGCTAATCTTATGAAGTCTTTTGGTTCGTCATGGATACTATATGATATATTCTTGGAAGAAGTAGACACAGCAAAGGAATAAACGTTTTTACTAACATAGGTAGTAGTTCCAACACTATTTAAGGAAGCAAAACAACCAACCTTAAAATACTTGCAGTCAAACGGAAAAGGATAAAGAGGGGGGGAATCTACCGTACCACCCAGTGTAACAAAAAATTGACCTAAACCTTGCTCCATTAAACTATCCGTTAATATAATTGTCCCCGTAGTTGCACAAGGATTTTTAGAAACATTGTAATAAAGTACTTGAATACCTTCTTTAACATCTGCTTCTGTATACTTTTGACTTAGGTATAATTCACCTAAATGCATAGTCGGAGAGGGATAGTCGGACGTTGTACCTAATACATTTAATTTGAAATAAACTGTGCCATTATTTAGTGGAGTAAATTTATGTTGAAATCTTCTACCTGAATAAAAAGTAGGAGAAGCATAAATAGTTTGGTCATTGAGGGTTAACATCCTAATATTAAATGGTGTGTTTCTATGGGCTGAAGCAAATATACTTAAAAAATATGTTGCAGCAGTACTTAAATAAAAAGAATAACTTGATGTTTCCGTGTTTATATAGCCATTACTATTTGTCTTAATAATTTCTAAATATTTTTGATTATTTATAAGAGTAGAGGTAAGTGAAGTTATATTAACGCTTTTGTTCCAGCCATCGGGATTTACTTTAAACCCACCCAAATCATAGGCATAATTGGAAAAAAGATTATGATTCTTATATGTGTTAAGATAATAAATACTTGCTGCGGCAGAAGATATGAAGGTGGATGTTACAGAAAGACGTAAGTCTGCACCTATTGTAGCTAATTGACAATATGTTGGTCCTATTTTTGCTGTATTATTTGTTACTTTTTTACCATTTATAAGACTCCAATTAAGTGTACCGTCTGCAAATATGGGATTAGGAACGAAATTCTTAGGAACGCGTCTCACCCTTGTTATTGTATGACTTTCATCATAAATAGGCTCCGTAAAAGATATTGTGTCCCCTGCATTTAAAGTATTATTTACTGAAGTTGAAAACCACTTTGAACCCTCATCCTTTGTATTCGTTAGACTATCTATCATAACCGGCGGAATATAACCGGAAACAGGTTGAAATGCATCACTCTTATATTTTCTATAAATACCCACACCACCAAAATTAGCGGAAAGAGACTTTATCCATGTTAAGGTAATCTTGTCTTTTATAGGATCTGTTGCTTGAGTAATAATATATT
This sequence comes from uncultured archaeon, assembly GCA_964481805.1. Lineage (GTDB taxonomy): Archaea > Aenigmatarchaeota > Aenigmatarchaeia > CG10238-14 > CG10238-14 > CG10238-14. The sequence continues at coordinate 1,865 of CAYZVE010000135.1, forward strand.
TTAAAGGAATGTCCGCCCATTCCGGCACTTTGGGAGTATAAACATTAAATTTTTTCCAGCCAATAACACCAGCATAACCAGAGGATAAAACTAATTTAGCAGTACTTTCGGTAGCATAAAAAGTAAAAACAAGTGACGTGTATTCACCACCATTTAGGCTAATTGAAATTGAGTCACTTGTGCTATTACCATCATAAGCAAGTGTGTATACTGGGTCTGGCTCTTCTTCTGTTGCGTCTCTTTTTGTATAAGCTCTAAGAATTCCCCCCTTAGAAGCATTATTAAAAATAAGTGAAATTGATTCCTGTGCAAATAGTTGAACACCAACAGCAAGATTAGTATAAGTTGAAAGATCTACTTGATTTATAGTTTTATCAGTAACATAAAACCATTCTGTCACACCACTATAATTCAAAAATTCATCAATGTCTACCCCATCTGAAAATTCTGTAACATCTCTTTGCAAAACATATTTTCCATATGACCACTCAGGAGTAACCTTTCCTAAATCACCAACACCAATATCTTCTTTTCTATTAGAAACGTCAACAACAAAGGCTTGACTCATATCTGTGTCAAAATGAGAGCGAGTTTGGTGCTCAATCTGATCTTTTATTATTTTAATTGGGTCTCTCATATTTAAAACCTATATAGTAATCCTAACATATCGTTTGGTCTAACTCCATATTTTTTATTATTATCATATCTGTACCCTATATAGCCAAAAGCGGCATCATCATTTTCAAAAAGCATAAAACTATCATGGTTTGTACGTTGCTCAATAAACCTAACACCAGGATGAATGGGCACTCCGTTTGTAAGCCCATAGAAGCGTGGGTCTATATAATACATACTAAAAACCAATCTACTTCGTAATCCAGAATTATCTATAACTGTTAAAAAATAAGTATGAATGTGAGAAATGCCAAATAAAGTGGTATTAGGGTGTTCTGAAAGCAATGCCGAGACACCTTCTGTAACAAATGGAATATTTGGTGTTGGAAAATATATATAAGTAAAGTTGTCACCATTTACTTGTATCTGTTCAGTACTAATAGTTAACGGTATTTCAAACACTCCTACACAATCTACATACTGTTGATTAAATTTCCATTGTTTGTCATGGTAATCAAAGTAGGACAAATCATTTAGATAAACAAAAACACGTCCAATACCCTTTA
>CAYZVE010000136.1:0-3041 GCA_964481805.1 uncultured archaeon
TTATGGAATCAAAGGTCGATTGATGTTGCGTTGGGTCTGCCTTTTAATATTGCAAGCTACGGTCTGCTTCTGCACCTTTTGGCAAAAGAATCCAATTTAAAAGAAGGAAAATTGGTCGGCTTCCTGGCAGACACCCACATTTATGTTAATCATATTGAAGGATTAAAAGAGCAGCTAAAGAGAAAGCCTTATCCTCTTCCAAAAATAAAAACCGATAATTTCAAATCAATCTTTGACTGGGCTTATGAAGATACAAAGGTTGAAAATTACCAACACCATCCTTCAATAAAATTCGAGATAGCAGTATGAGTGAAATAATTATTATTGCAGCTGTAGCAAAGAATGGAATCATAGGTAGAAATGGCAAGATTCCATGGCATATAAAGGAAGACTTTCAGCACTTCAAGAAATTGACTTTAGGATATTCTATAATCATGGGAAGAAAAACTTGGGAGTCTCTTCCTGTGAAGCCATTGAAAGACAGGATGAATATAATCCTTACAAGACAGGAAGATTTCAAGCCAGAAGGAGCAATTGTGAAGAGTTCTTTGAAAGACGCACTTGATTGCTGCAATTCCCAGGATAAAGTGTTTATTATCGGGGGAGAATCAGTCTACAAGGAAGCTTTGCCAATAGCAAATACTTTGGAATTAACAAAAATAGACAAAGATTATATTGGTGATACCTATTTTCCTGATTTTGATTCCAGAGAATGGAAACTTGAAAAGAAAGAGGATAAAAAAGGATATTCTTTTCTAAGTTATGCCAGGGGATGAATTTATAAGCCTTTAATTTATTATTAAATTATGGGAAATATAACAACAGACTTGTACAACCTACTATTACTCCTATATGATGCTGCTTCAACAGGAAACATAACTGTTTTTAGAAATAGAAATAAAAATTTTTGCAAAATGTATGATAAAGTTTTTGGTAATATAAGATCTGAACCAGATACATTAGAAGGAATGTTCGATATGGCGAGAAATAGATTATGCGACTATTTAAGTTTTAGGAATAGTTTGGGGAAAGAATTTTTAGAGGAAACTTATCAAACGATTCTAACAATTGGGGGACATTTGACAGATTATAGAAGAGGAGCAGCATAAATTTTTTGAATTGTATTAATTAAAAATGAACATAATTTTGTACACATTATTTTTTTTAGTCCTAGATAGTGTCTTAAGAAAAATTACCCTTAAGACAATCAAATTTTCCGGCTTGGATTTCTTATTTTTCGCTTCATGGATGGCAGGAATAAATTATGGCATAAGTCAAGGTGTGATTGTCAGTTTTATTCTGCTCATCTGGCATGCGTTTTTAAGGCCATCAAAGGCTCAGTATATTATGTTTTCTTTGCCTGCACAAATAAGTGCTGTTGCTCTTGGGTATTTTTTTGGGTTGGAAAATTTTGCCATTTCATTGATTGTTTACCAATTCCTCAATTTCGTGCTAATATTAATTACAGGAGGCTTCGGCATGCATTTTATTATTTTCCTTGCATTGAATACTTTTTTTAATTTGATTCTACATAATATATTATTAAGATTTGTTTGAGAAAGAATTGCCAGAAGATTGTTGAAAATTATATGCTTGAAGGAAATCTTACTTCTTGATGCATGCAAATTAGCAAATTTTTATTTTAAAAACTTTAAATCTTATTATCTCAATTAAATCTAAGGTGAAGTGTATTTAACCAAGAATCCATAATAAAGTTAAAAAAATTATTCAAGCACCTCGAGGGTATAAGAGGAAGACATACAGAACTTATTTCTCTCTATATCCCTACTGGCTATAATTTATCAGAAATACAGACTATGCTCAGGTCTGAATATGCACTGACACAAAATGTGAAGTCAAGGCAAACAAGGAATAATGTTCTTGATGCTCTAGAAAAAATAATGAATTATCTTAAATTATTCAAAAAAACCCCGGACAACGGTTTGGTTGTTTTTTGCGGGAATGTTTCTGAAAAAGAAGGCCAAAGCGATACTCAAATCTGGTCTGTTGAGCCGCCTCTGCCATTAGCCCAGAAAGTTTATTGGTGTGACCAGACTTTTGTCCTTGATCCTATCAGGGATATGCTTAGGGAAAAAGAAGTGTATGGGCTAATAGTTATAGATACCGGAGGAGCAGATATTGGGTTCCTAAGAGGTAAAAAAGTAATATTAGAAAAGCATGTGGACTCTCTAGTTCCTGGAAAGACAAAAGCGGGTGGATGGTCACAGATGCGTTATTTGAGAATACGTGAAGAAGCAAAGAATGATCATATGAGAAAAGTTGCTGAAATTGCTGATAGTATATTCCTTCGGGAGAAGGAATTCAAAGGATTAATTATTGGAGGGCCTGGGTCATTTAAGGAGAAGTTTAATGATGCCGAATATCTTAATTATCAAATTAGGAGCAAGAGTTTGGGTTTGGTGGATACAAGCTATATAGGCATTCAGGGGTTGCAAGAAATAGTTCACAGGGGAGAAAGTCTTATTCAGGAAGCGTCTGCAGTCAAGGAAAGGAAACTTATGAAAGAATTTTTTAGTCATTTACAAAAAGATGATGGGCTATCTGTTTACGGAATAGATGAGACCAAAAAGGCAATTAACATGGGCGCCCTTGAAACATTGCTTATAAGTGAGGATTATGACTGGGTTAGGGTCAAACTAAAATGCCAATGCGGGGAGGAAATTGAGAAAGACAGCAAGCCTGGGATTATTCATAAATGCCCTAAGTGTGGGGCATTAATGGGAGTTCTTGAAGAAAAAGAATTGATTGATGCTCTTTCTGAAGATATCAAATCCTTTGGTACTAATATTCAGATTATTTCTGTTGACAGCAGTGAAGGTGAGCAATTTAAGAATCTTGGTGGTGTTGGGGGAATCCTTAGATTCAAGATCGAGTGATATTTAAGTTTTAAATTATTATCCAATGGGATGGGAGGAAATTTTGTAGAAAATCCAATTCTTCATGACGCTATCTTGGAGTTGCAAAATCAGGGGGATTTTGGATATAAAGGGGATGTCTCTCAATTATCAAGGACTTTAATG
>CAYZVE010000137.1:0-3033 GCA_964481805.1 uncultured archaeon
ATATCACCTGGTATATAATTGGGTTTCTATTTAATAGAAGTTATTCAACAGCACCATAGTTGAAATCAAAAATAAAAGCATTTAAATTTAACTGATAATAAGAATTAAAAGAGTCTATTATCAATCATGCTTAAAACAAGAGGTGAAGTAATTGGCAGAAAAGAAAATTGTAAATAAAGCTCAGGTAAAAAAACCTGAAACAAGAAGACCAGAAAGTACTGAAACAAGAAGAATACACACAGGTCCAAAAGCAAAAGACAACGAAGTTTTTGTTGGTCAAAAACCAACAATGAGCTATGTTCTTGCTGCAATAACCCAATTTTCCAGGGGAACTAAAGAAATTCACATTAAATCCAGAGGAAGATCAATATCTAGAGCAGTAGATGTAGCAGAAGTTGTCAAAAATAAATTTATGACTGATGTTAAAGTTAAGGCCATCAGCATAGGAACAGAAGAAAGAGAAGTAGAAGGCGGAAACAAAATAAATGTTTCTACTATGGACATTGTTTTAGCAAAGTAAATAATCTCTTTCCTTTTCTTTTATTTTTAAGAATCTAATCTTGATTATGATTGATTTCGATAAAGAAAATAAAATATTGATAGAATCTCTAGTTGCATCAGGAGTTCTGAAAACACCACGAATAATTCAAGCTTTTTTGCAAATTCCTCGGCATCTTTTTGTTCTAAAAAAATATCTTCCCTATGCTTATCATAATATAGCCCTTCCTAGCTTGGGGGATCAAACTATTTCACAACCTTATACTGTTGCAACTATGCTTGAAGCTTTAAACCCCAGAATAGGTGATAATGTCCTTGATATTGGTTCTGGCACTGGGTGGACTACTTGTCTTCTTGGAAAAATAGTTGGAAATAAAGGGAAAGTTACAGGAATAGATGTTGAACCTGATTTAATAGAATTTGCTAAAAAAAATGCTGCTAAAACTAAATTGAAAAACATTGAATTTGTTTGCGATGATGCCAAAAAAATTTATAAAAATGGATTGTATGATTGTACCCTCATTAATGCTGCTTGCGATAGTATTCCTGATAATATTATAGACCAAACTAGGATTGGTGGTAGAATAATCGCTCCTATCAATGATAATTATAATCAAACTATGACTCTTTTTCAGAAAACTAATGATAATTTAACTCAAACTAGTCTTGGTAGTTTTGTTTTTGTGAAATTAAAATAGTTGATTCCTGCAGAGGCTGAGATGTTGGAGTCGCGATATAAAAGCGAGATTTTGGTGGGAAATGTAAATTAATAGTGAAACATTATTAAGGTTTCACTCGGAATCTGGAGACCTTATTTAAAACTTTTATTCTAAGAAGTTGATAATATTATTATGAATTTGAAAGAATTTTTAAGACCAGATAAAAAGAAAGTTATTATACTCTTAATTATGTTATTAATCTCATTCCCACTTTATTTTCATTCTACTTGCATCAATATGTATGTAGAACCCAAATTATTTGGTAAACCGTCTATTTGTGGTCTATTATTACCCGAATTTCTAATATGCTGTTTAATTAATTATATAATTTCCTGCTTAATCGTATACGGTTATGAAAAATTTAAGGGAAAAAAGAAGTAAGTTCAGTTTCCCCCCTCAAAAACCACCACGAAAAAACCACACCTCTCTTGACTCAAAATTATTTACCAAGTAAAAAGTTTCTTTTTCCTTCGTTTTGAGAGTGCTCCCTCTTCTAACAGGTCCGCACATCCCCTGCATAAAATTCAATAAATTCTAGACCTTTTGTCCAGCTTAAAAATAATTATTCTATTTTCTTTGTAATTGATTCTGTATAGCGCTCTATAATCACCAATTCTTAATCTAAAAACTCCGTGCTTCCCGACAATTGGTTTTGCGCTGTGAGGAACTGGTTCATTCTTTAGACATTCATCGACCTTATCTAAAATTCTTTTAGCCAAATGCTTATCCAATTTTTTCAGAAATATTTTTGGTTGCCTATCATACTCTATGGAGAACTTCATATCTCCAACTCTTTTCTTAAGTCTTGATTTGAGGTTAATTTTCCTTTTTCTTCGTTATTATAACTTTTTTCAAGTAGTTTTTCTTCGCTAGCTGTCAAGAACATTTCTTTATCTGGCATACTGTCTCTTATAAACTCTATATCTATCCTTATTTGCCTTAATTCATTAAGTATTTGTTTAGTCTCGTTTTGCATACTTCTAATATGATTCTGATATTTTTAAATATAACTGGTTAACCAATTAACTAATTCCTTAGTGGATACATGAGTTCGAATCTCACTCCCTGCATACTCTTTATAACAGGGAGCACAGACAATTTCAAGGGCTTTAGTGAAACATTATTAAGGTTTCAATCACAATCTGGAGACCTTTTTTGGGAACTATTGAACTAGTTCAAGAGTTTGAGTTTTTATTTCTAAAATACAAGTCATTTTTATGATATTCAAAAAGAAAAATGGTTCTAAATTTGAATTTGGTGGAATTAAAGGAATAGCTATCACAAATAAAGAGGATATTCAAAGTGGAAATGTTGCTTATATTGAAGTGAATGGTAGGCATGGAAGAATGAAAAATATAGCAGAGGATAGGTTTTATTTTGTTATTGAGGGAAATGGAAAATTTTTTATAGAAGGAAAGGAATTTGAAATTGAAAAATATGACGTGATTGTTATACCTAAAAATACAGTTTATGACTATCAAGGTAAAATGAAACTTGTTTTATTTGATGCACCAGCATTTGACCCAAGTCACGATGTCCATTTAGATGATTAATTAAAGAGTTATAAGTTATATTCCACCTCAAAAACCACACAGACGGGGCACTAAAATATTATAAACCCCGAAAAAACCACACTTCCCAAGGTTACCTTTAACCCACAAAGATTAAAAACCCGTAGATTAAAACTCTAAAAATACAATATAATTTAGAGCCAGACAGACCAGCATAAGTTTTGTGTTTAAAATAGTTCAATTTAACTTAATTAAATTAAAAAATAAAAAAAATAATCCTACCTCTAACAAAATAATATCTAAGA
>CAYZVE010000138.1:0-2999 GCA_964481805.1 uncultured archaeon
CCCTCACCGGGACTCCTGACTGGCCCTTGCTGACACTCGGAGGTGTAGTATCCGGCGTAGTAATTTTTAGCACATTTGATATAGGTGATACATTATTCTTTTCATCATAACTTTTTACACCCACATAATAAGTTGTATTAGCTGTCAACCCTACTAATGTATGTGTCTCTGTTTCCCCTGGTGTTTTTGGCACTATAGTAAGAAACCCCCCTGAAACGGTGCTAAAATTGTTAACCAATGATACTGAATCAACCGAATAGCGTAATTCGTACTTAGTTACAGGTTCACTATTTATATCATTAAAATCATCAAAGGGAGCTGTCCATAGTAAATTAACGGATACCGATTGGGCTTCCACTTCTTTACACCCATTAACAAATACTGCAATACAAATACCTATAAATAGTATTAACAGTATGACTAATTTTGTTTTCATTTTGTTTCCTTTTTTATGTGTTTATTGTTTTTTCAATTGAATGTGTGGCTTATCAATAAAATTTTTCCAATCAGCACCACACTCTATTTTTATGTCTAACGTTAAAGCAATACCTTTTATCAATGTTATTAAAGTTTTCCACTCAGGAGCATCCTCTTTCCAAACAATAGCTTTATTTTTATATGGTGCAATATCAACCGCTAAAGATGGTGAAGTATTATGTTTTGAGTCCGGCCAATGCTTTGTTGATGCTAACTCCTGAAAAGCTTTCTCTTGACCCTCTTTATTTCTAAAACCACAAACAACAGTAAAATCAAAAACTTGAATTGCCAAGTTGCAAATTTTTCTTAAATCATCATGGCAAGTTGCTAGTCTATCTTTTGATACTCTTGAAAAATATGGCATACTTTACTCCTTAATAATCCATTACTACCCATGCTGTTTTTGTCATAGTAGAACCAGATGATGGAACTTTCATGGTTACTTTGTATAATGTAGAATTTTCATCACCAAACAAAATACCCACCATACTTGAATCAATGTCTGTCCAAACAGGGGTGATATCATTTCCACTTAAAGTTTCATTGTTAGCATAAAATGTAACATTAGGAATAGTGCCATTATATGCATATCTGATCGCTAAATCATGTCTTGTAGTAGAACTATAAGTTAAATCCCAGGGTACTTCAATCAAACTATTCCATGTCATAGAAGCACCTGCAACCATAGAGGATAAGCTATATCTAAATTTAATATATGAACTCAATCCATGCATCATACAAGTAGCACAGTTTTCCTTAATAGTTGCTTCCGTATACCAAGCATTAGAAGGAGTATCCCTTGTGGTGTCTACTATTTTTAAAAGTGGCTTATTTTCTGTTTCATTTGTTCCTGAGAAAATATCAAAATCTGAACTAAACAAGTCTCCTGTTAAATAAAAGGTAGTAGTATTATTATCAAAGGCTAACAGTTGAGGAATAGTACTAACTGCTTGAGTAAATTTAACCTTAAATACATTTTTTACAGATGTGGCACCAACACCAAAAACTTTAAACGGACAAAACATATCCATAAGTTCCAATCGAAGTTGCCCCATTTAATAGTGTAATAACACGGTCTGCATAATTATAATCCAAACCATACTTAGTAATTAAACCATCATTGTAAGCCATACTATCATTATATATAGCAGCTTTGCCGGGTGCAAACACCACCAATGATATTGAATCCCCACTGGCTAAAGCTACGTGAGTTCCAGAAGAATCGGCCCCCCAAAAAGGAATAACCAACGTGTCTAATTGGGAAGAATTAACTACCATACCAGAGGCACTACAAAATATAGGCATTAAAATTAAAATAACTGTTATTAACTTATTCAATTACTGCTCTCCTTGTTCTTAAATTTATAATTGCTGAAGGTGCTTCACCAACACTATAATATACTTTCAAATATGGGCGTATGTTTGGTTGTCTGTCAGAGTAAATAGATACATGAATAGCATTTGACCCAGCCATATTCAAATCATAATACTTTAATAGTAGCCCAGCTCCATTATTCATTGAATCAGATATTGTTGCTCCTGTGACAAATAACGATATGGTATCATTGACAGCAGTAACTCCCCCTATAACCCAAACAGTATCCTGATCAGCACCTTCTCTTGTTGCTGAAAAATCCCCACCCACAGATGCCCAATTATTACCAGTTGAATATTGACCCCAAGTAGCTCCCCCAGAGGCTGAACCTTCACCAGTTCCCTCTATCCAACCACCAGTTGTAACTTGATATAAGTCAAGAGCCATAGAATCATTCGTTGTTAATGTTACATATTCAAAACTTATGAATAATCTTCCTGAATCAAAAGTTACTCCACTATAAGCAGCAATAGAATCATCCAAATCAACAAATCTAAACAAGCCTCTCTTTTCATAATGTATATCAGCAGACTGACTTGTATAATTATTTCCAACCACAATATCCCAATTGTTTCCATAATTATAAGTTGGTCTAGATTCATCTATATAGGTTTGCTCATCAACACCCGGCCCACCCATAACAATAAAACTGCCAGAACTATCAGGAGATGCACCGGCTCCATAAAATATTTTGTAACCTGTTTTTCTAACTGACCAGCCATTAACACTATCATACTGCCAACTCGACAAATATAAAGTATCAGGTTCGGTTAAAGTAATTCCACCTATTGTATCAATGAAAGTTGTGCTTGCTGTGTAAGACCATTCAAGTGTATCTAAAGTGTATGTTTCTGTCCCGTTCCATGAAATAGTGTCATAAAAAGTTGTACTCGGAGTATAGGCAAAGGCTGATCTGTATGATCCAGAAGCATCATTAGGATAACCAGTTGATGACCATGCCATAATTAAACTGTCATAACCAGTATTACTTGGCGTTGTTGCCCGAAGTACCAAAGAATCTAATTCAGAGGAGTAGTCATACCTCGTTGAATCAACCTGAGCGGAAAATGGCATTTCCGGTGGCGTTCCCCCCGCCAAAGGCAACGTCCCTATGGTATCGAGTGTTATTTCTATTGATCCGGTATTC
>CAYZVE010000139.1:0-2993 GCA_964481805.1 uncultured archaeon
TTATAAAGTCAGCTCCTCCTTCAACAGCAGCTTCCAGAATCATGTTATCATCTGGGTCTTCCTTTATCACATCCAGTTTTATTTGTGGTTCAACTATAATCGCGTTCTCAACTATTTCTGTTCTGAATTCTTCTATCTCATCTTCTGGCCTTTTAAATTTTTTATCAAAAACGTCAGCCATTTCATTCAATATTTTAGGTGATGTTATGATTTTTATCTTACCGTTCCTCCAATTCTTTAATATCTTGTAAGGGTTTCCTGAAAATAAAGATCCAGAAATGAGTACATTAGTATCTGGAACAATTCTCAAAACTTTCATTTTTTCTTCTCCTTTCTATACTCCTCTATCGCTTTAGAAACATCCTTAGGTTTGATTTTTTTTCTCTAGCAAATTTTCTACCTTTACTTATAATTTTGTCAAACCTTTCAAATCTAGGCATTTCTATTTTCTTTAACATTATCGTGTCATTTCTTCCGACTACTAAAAATTTGGAACCTACTTCTAGACTAAGATCCTCTCTTATTTCTTGAGGTATTACTACTTGACCTCTTGAGCTTAGGGTTGTTGTATCTAATCTTTCCATATCTTATCACCAAGATAATCTTATCAGTAAGAATATAAATAATTATCTAGGAAATATCGTACGTGTTTAGCTGACCTATTTCCTACACAATAGAAATAGCGAAATTTTCGTGTTTCTAAGTATTCTGAATGGATAATTTTGATAACAACATTTGCGACAAATGCAAATCCTATTTTGAAAAACTTCAAAAAGAGATAGAAAACTTGAAAAGAAGACTCTTGGCATTTGAAAATGCCCATACACCACACCTTCAAAGAATTTTGTAAAAAGAGAAAAAGTTGAGAAGAATAGATTTAGCTTTTGAAAATATCAACACCATTCAACCTCATCTTATCGACTTGGCCTGTAATCGTGATAGAATAGTTTTCCTGTTTAATGTTCCCATCAAAGTTTAATAGTTCTAGCTGGTCATTTCTCATCATCAAGTCTCCCCCAGTTAATTGGGAACATTTAAGAGAACCAGAAACGGATGAAAAACTAATTTTATCTTTTTTCACATCATCAACTTCATAACTGATAGGGCTTCCGACAATCAAAACATCAATATTCGGATTATTGATTTCCATTTGGTTGAGTTTTATAAAACTGGTTTTCCCATCAATTTTCATATTCCCGTTTCTGAAAAAAGTTAAAGTCCCCATCAACCCATTTATTTTAACATCAATTTCCCTATCATCAAATTTAACATCGCTTTTAAGCAGTGTTATACCTTCATAATTTAACTTACCTTGGAATTCATTTCCATTTAAAGGAATTTCTATATTATCTAGGCTAGATGGATTAACACCTGTTAGGAAAATATCAAGTTTTTTTGATTCTGACGGCTTTTTAATATTTGTTACCTTTCCCGTCATTGTTTTCAGGAAAGACCCTACGGGCTTTGTATAATTTCCTGTTATTTTTTGGCCTTTGGGGGTGAATAACAATAGCCCTATTATTGCAAATATTACAAACAAGCTCAGGATTGCCTTGAAGTTAATATGCATATAAATCTTATATACCTTTATAATATTATAATTAGTTAAATTTATGTGGTGTTGAAGATGAGCATGTTTTCAGGAGACTTATTGTCACAAATATTTAATATGTTTATGTGGATATTTGTTTTAGGGTTTGTTTTTCCTAAGTTAGTTGTTTATCAGATGCTTGTTAAATTAGAGCAGTCTACAATAAAGCTTGAGGGCATGAGTAAAAAAGCTCAGCAAACAGTTCTTGGGAAGATAAGCAAAAAGCCAGATGGAAAATTAAAGGAAAAGATTAATAATTTCATGGAATTTTTTGCAATATCCCCTGTTGACTTGGATCCATACGGCATTGTAAAGAAATTTGATCATTTAGTCGAGCAGGAAAAAATTAGGTTCAAATATTTTGTGGATGGGATATCCCCTGGATCAAATGAAGAAGAAAAAGCAAATATAATGATGGGCTTGTCGGGCTCAATGGGTTTGTATCAACTTACAAAAATAGTCAGGCATTTTCTTGAATTAACCAAAAAAACCAAAAGTCAATATTACGCTATGATGCTTCAGATGCAGCTGCCGCTGATTGAGAGGATAGCAGAATCATTGGTTCATGGAACAGAGGCTTTAAGCAATGGCTGGGCTATTGGGGATGGGATAGGCCCTTTAGTTGTTGCTAATTATGTTGGAGACAGTAAAGTTATTCAAACTGGTGAGGATGATGTTATTTACAAGAAAAAGGTTGACAGCAGGGATGTTGTATTAATAAAAGCAAAAGGCCCTGGGGGAAGAACAGGAAACCCTGGAAAAATTCTTGAGAAATTATCAAAGAAGACAAAAATTGCAAAGATAATAACAATTGATGCTGCTGCTAAGCTGGAGGGTGAGAAGACAGGAAGCATAGCAGAAGGTATAGGGGTGGCAATGGGCGGAATTGGGGTTGAGAAATCTTATATAGAGGACGTTGTTGTTAAAGAAAAAATACCAATTGATTCAATAATCGTTAAGATGAGCCAAGAAGAAGCTATAATGCCAATGAAACTTCCAATTCTTGAAGCAACACCAAAAGTTTTGAAGATATTGAACGAGACTATAGCCAGAACAAAAGAAAAGGGGGTAGTTGTTGTCATTGGAGTGGGAAACACTTCTGGCGTTGGAAATGATGGAGAGAACATTAAAAAGGCTGAAGAAGATATTAGAAAAACACAGGAAAAAATAAAAAAAAGAGAAAAGGAAAAAAAGAGAAAATTTAAATTTCCGTTCTAGATATAAAATTTTAATATAACAATAATATAATAATATTAATATGCTGAAAAATACTTTGATTTTATTTTTGGTTATTTTATTGACGATCTCATCAATCGCTTATTCTTTGGGTTTGAATGATCTCCCTATTAGTATGCTTGACAATATTAGAAATGTCTTTAGGAAGTTTTTCACTGCTACTACA
>CAYZVE010000140.1:0-2975 GCA_964481805.1 uncultured archaeon
ATATTGAGTTTGGGGTTGGATTGGGTTTTGACGACTTTCTTCGTAAACAAATATGGAACAATAAAGAAAAATGGTTGGGAAAAATAATTACTTATAAGTATTTTTCGGTTAGTGGTGTTAAAGATAAGCCCAGATTTCCGGTATACAAGGGAATAAGAGATAAAGAGGATATGTAGCTATGAAATTAATTGGGATAAGTGGCAAAGCAAAAAGTGGTAAGGATGAAGCCTCTGATATCCTTTGTATTTCTTATGGATTTCATAAAATATCTTTTGCTACCAAGATAAAAGAACTTGTTGAAAAATACTATGGGGTAGATCGTGAATTTCTTTATGATAATAAAACTAAAGAATCACGCCAAATACTACAGGGGGTAGGACAATCTGTTAGAAATGAATTAACAAATATTAAAACTATTTTTGAGACTGAAGTTGTGTTAGGTTTATCCACTTATCCTGTTTGGGTTGAAAACATAGCAGTTAAATATTTTGATGTTGAACTCGCCTATATAACTACTAAAAGAAAATACAGAAAATATGTCAAAACAATTTTGGATGGCACCTTGTTTATGTGGACAGATCTTCTTCGTGAATTTGTAAAAGTGTCAGTGGGTGTGGATAAAAATATATGGATAAACTATCTTTTATCTGATCTTGATAATAATTTGGTATATGTTATTTCTGATGTAAGATATCTAAATGAAAAAGAATCTATTGAAAATTTGGGTGGTAAGGTAATAAGAATACATAGACCAAAAAACCCCGGAATTGAGGCTGGTTCTGATCATGAGAGTGAAATGGCCTTGGATGATGTTGTTATGTGGGATGCTTTTGTTATGAATGATTTTTTAACCGATTGGAAACATAGATTAGAAATTGCTCTAAGAAATGTTTTAGTTAAATTTAACAGGAAAGGCTTTTTTAAACAAGAAGATTTTAATGCATCAAGGATATCAATTGTCTAAAAAAATTTTAATAATTAAAAAACTATTAAACGAAGTTAATATTGAATTTTTTAGTATGGAAAATCCAAAGATTAATTTACTATCGGAAAGTGTTTTTTATTTTGTACAATTGTTTGTTATTAATATGGGTTTTAGGTATAGCTGTGGCGTGTACAGGTGTTATTGTGATGTTTTTCAGGAAGTGCAAATTGACTATTGGCATGAAAAAGAGATACATGATAAAAATTATGAAAAAATTAATCTTAGACCATTTGTAGAATTAAAACTTACAACATTAAAAAATTTTCTAAAAGACTGTAGTTGTGTTACAAAAAGTTTTGGAAATACTTTAGAATTAATCTCGTTTATTCATTACATAAAACATACGGTATTTAACAAAAAAGAAAACAGCGTAATAACTTGTAAATATTTACAAAATTTTTTAACTAGAAGAACTAAAAATTATTACAGTTCAAAGGATATTAAAAAATGTTGGGATATTTTAGATAAATACAATTTAATAGAAAATAAAACTTTAATATAAAGCAAATAAATTATGGCTGTTGTAGAAGAAACATACAAATATCACCTTGGTTTTTTATTTTGATGGAGGGTGTTTATTGAATGTATTTTTAAAAGCAAGACAACTAGATAAAAATAAGTGTCGAGTTTGGGGTTGTGGCAAAAATAGCAATGTTGAAGTGCATCACATAATTCCAAGGTCGTTTAGAAGAATAGATGAAATATGGAATTTAATTTGTGTTTGTCCTGAGCATCACAAAGAAATAACAGAGGGAAGACTTTCTAATATTAAATTACTAAAAGATATAATAAAAAGGGGTGATTTTAGGTGGGGTCAAGCTTTGGAGTGGTATTTGAATAGAGAAGAACTAAAACAAATAAAAAGTGGTAATAAAACAATATTAAAAATATGAGTATGCCTCCTAAAGAAAGAAGGGTGTGGAGCAAATAGTGGGCATCAAAATTAATAATAAATGTTATTAGATTAAGAGTGTACCATTTTATAAATGCAAACAGATATAAACGGAAATAATAAATGACAAATAAAAAAGTGTATAAACGCGGGCAAGGTAAATGTCTTAGATATAGAACTGAAAATAGAAAATTTAAAAATAAATTAAGAAAACTTTTTCGTAGAATAAAACATTATAAAAATCCATTAAACTTTGTTAATGGTTTAATAAAAACAAATTCAACTCTTGGAAAAAAATTAGAAGAAAAAATAGGGAGATTAAATGATTAAGCAAACACTAACAAGTACCGCACAACAACAAATAAAAGATAGAGTAGGGAAAGCTCTTTTGGCCTATCATAATGTTCCAGAAGAAGAAAAAGTAAACTTAGAGAAACAGGGAATAAATATAGCCTCCTTTATTTTTGATGCCGTTATGCCTGCAATTGCCAATCTTAAATTAAAAAGATTGTTGATTATTATGGAAGGGGGTATAGGTAATATGATAATGCTTACCCCAGCCCTTAGATTTCTTCGTCACATGAATCCAAGACTTCACATCACTGTTTTGGGAAAGAGACCCGCTTTAGATGTTATTGATGGTTGGGATGTTGTTGACCGTGTTATTGAAGAATTTGACGGTGGGATGTATGATCTTTGTTTTACAACTATATGGGGTAAAAACACTAAAGCCCAAATAGATCATTTATTAAAACAGACATGTAAGGCCCAACTTGATGTAAATCTCAAGGATGTTCACGAAGCCATCCAACACCTAGCTATTTGTGATTTTATTGATGGTTTTGGTGAATTAGCAGAACCCCATTGTCAAATAGCAAAGCCGGAGCAAGAAATTAATTTACAAGATTATATTGTTTTTGGTGATACAACCCTAAGAAACTTTGGGTGGGAAAGAAAGCATTGGCCTCATTATGTTCGTTTGGCTGAGTTGATTAAAAAGAAATTTGGATATAAAATTGTTTTGATAGGAGATGGACAAGACAAAAAAGAAGCTATGGAAAAAACTTGGCCCGATAATGTTATTTTTGATTTTATAGG
>CAYZVE010000141.1:0-2969 GCA_964481805.1 uncultured archaeon
CTGCATAAACTCTTCAAAATAGTAACATTTTAAAAATGCTGTCCAATATCCTATAAGAGAATAACTAGTAGCATGACTTAAATTAAACCCGTAACCACCAAAATAAACTAACTGCCCAAATATTTCTTCTGCTTTTGCTTTATCTAATATAGTATTCTTTATTGCTAATTTAATAAATTTCTTCTTATACTTTTTAATTTCTTCTATACCTTTACTCTTAGAACACAACCGTCTTACTATATCTGCTTCTGTATATTCAAATCCTACCCCTGTTAAAATATTCAATAATTGCTCTTGGTATATAATTAACCCATATGTATTTTTAGTAACCTTTTCGTACATTCTACTATCATAATAATAAGGTTCTTCTTCACCTTTTTTAATAGCAATATACTTGTCTGCTAGTCCCCCGTGTAAAGGCCCAGGCCTAAATAAAGCATTTAGATTTACTAAGTCATTAAAGTTTTCTATCGGAGCACTTTTTAATAGCTTACGCATCCCAAAGGAATTAAACTGAAAAACGCCTGTAGTATCTGCTATTCTGAATATTTCTAATACTTTTTCATCATCTAATTTTATATTTTTTAAACTAACCTTTTTGCCTTTTTCTTTTATATATTTTAGAGTATTAGAAATAACTGTTAATGTACTCAAACCTAAAATATCAAACTTGATAAATCCCATAAACTCTGCATCATCTTTATCCCAATTCAATACTTCTTTATCTTTCCTCTTTACTATATACCCTCTGCCTGAATCATTAATTTTTTCATTCTCAATAACACAACCTGCTGCGTGAACGCCAGCAGCTTTTGTAATTAATTGCAACTTGAAAAAATGATCTTTATAATTACTATATTTACCTAAAAAATTTGTTATTTCAGGTATTTCTTCTTCGTAGAATTCTAAAGTTTTCGGCTGGGAATCATCTATTACTTTTGAAGCAATCTCTACTTCATATGAAGGAATTTCTAATACTCTTGATACATCACGCAATACTGCTCTAGGTTTCATTTCAATAAATGTAGAAATATTTACTACAGCATCATCTCCATATTTATCTTTTAAATAATCTAAAACCTCACTCCGCCTAGTATCTTCAATATCTAAATCTATATCTGGAGCATCAACACGATCCGGAGCTAGGAATCTTGAAAAACTCAGAGAATATTTTATCGGATCTACCTGTGTTATCCCTAAAACATAAGATAATAAGGAACCTCCAACACTTCCTCGACCTGGACCTATCATTATTCCTTTACTCTTTGCATACTTGACAAAATCATAAACTATATAAAAATATTTATCAAAACCTTTATCTATGACTAATTTTAATTCCTGTTCTAATCTTTCCTTATAAATAGTTTTACTATAGAATTGCATATTCTTAAAACGTTTCTTAACTAGATCTATAAACATCTTAAGACTATAATTATCAAGATTGATATGTATATCAAATTTTTTAAAACTCTCAAAATCTATCTGGTCAACTAATAAATTAGTATTATCTATATATCTTAATATCTGGTTGTCTGAAAGTTTACCTTGTTTATGAAACAAATCTATAAATTGTTTCTTATCACAAAAATACAACGTATCTATACTAAATTTATAACGATTTATATCTAATACTTTCCTATTAGTATTTATTGCCAACATAACATCATGCGTATCATAATCATCTGAATCAATATAATGGCAGTCATTTGTTGCTAGAACTTTACAATCATACCTTCTTGCCATTACTATTGCTCTTCTATTCACCTCAGGTTGTTCTGTAAAATCGTGAGGCATTACTTCAGTAAAAACATTATCAGTAACTTTGTTCACAAGAAACTTCATTTTGTCTTTATAGTCATCTTTGCCCATTATGCCAATGGAACAAGCTGTAGATAAAATCAAATGTTTAAAATTAAAATTCCTCAAATCTTTAAAAGAAACAATTGGTTTACGATAAAAATGCTCATTAGCAGTCCCTAATATTTTAAATATTTCAGATAGTCCTTTTCTATTTCTTGCGAATATATTCAAATGAGTAAACTTAGTTTGTTTTGTTAAATCATTATAACTATCTACCATATATAACTCAGATCCCGGTATATAATTTATTCCAACTTCTTTTGATGCCTTCAAAGCTTTCACAAATACATCGCAGTTACCATGATCTGTTATAGCAACTGCTCCCATACCTAACTCTTTTGCTTTCGTAAAAAGCTTAATAGGCTTACACATCCCATCGAGTAATGAGTAGTCGCTGTGCGAATGGAGATGACTAAAATTATTTTTCATAGTTATCTCCCTTCTTTCTCTTTTCATAGGCTAATAAAAATGCTCTTGCTTGTTGTCTTGCTAAAGGAACATCTTTCCCGCCTTTAAAAGCAGCTATTGCATCAACTGGGTCTTTATATATTTTAAACTTGTCTTGCAATATTTCAACACCGTGAATCATATCTGCATTTAGATACCCTGTTTTTGTTGGGGTCTGTAGTACACCCTTGTATCCTTTAGGTGAAACAGCCCTAGGATTAAACGCACTTTCTGATAGCACAAGTTCTGCAATAAACATTGGGCTATACCCAGATACTACATGAGCATTATACACAGCAATAGCCATGTCATAACCAATGTTGTAAGTATATTGTAACCCTATAATAACATTTTCTCTTGTGCTAATAATTTTTATAGGCACAATAATCATGGCCATCTTGAATAACACCACTATTGCACATGCTATTAGAATTTGTGATAACGTCTTTGCTATCACTGTAATATTATCTCTTTGAATGAGTATGAGTGATTCTGATATACAACATTGCCATTGACTTTTGACTCATGCATCCTCCATTCATATATTCCATAAGATATAAAAGAAGCAAGTAAAAACCCAATAGTAACCCCTAGTAACAAAATTTCTCTTCTTGTTAAAATACACTTATTTTTTAAATTCTTTACCCAATCTTTCATTTTCT
>CAYZVE010000142.1:0-2938 GCA_964481805.1 uncultured archaeon
AAAAGTACTATAAAAGGAATTATTTGTAATACAAAAACAGAAGAGAACCCTGCTTGTGCAACTGCTGTAGCAGAAGCAATAGGTCAATATTTAGAAGAGAAGAAAGTTAATTTTTCCAAAACTAAGGAGTATTTGATAGTGGATGGTCTGAATTTGTCAGACAGTTGAAGTATAAATCCGAATGGAACGGAGTATATTTTGGGCAGATAGACCGCTTCCTATCTCTGATTGGTTAGGGACATCCCCGTATGAAAGAAAACTAGAAGAATAATATACATAAGGAAAACTTATGAGTGTATTAAAAAATACAATTAGTCAAAACTAATAGAATTAGAAAATATTACTTGACAACCTAGTCCTCGAACTGTTATTATTCTGATATAAGGAGAGAGGAGGTGAAAAGATGGTAAAAAGTGAGTGTCCAGCTTTTGGGAGGGGTTGGGACCCCGATGTGGATAATTGCATGTCTTGTGGAGAAGATACACCAGATGAGTTTGAGGCATGTAAAAATGCTGTAAAACAAAAAACAAAAAAAGGAGATAGGGGAATGTCAAAAAAAGGACAAAAAGAGGGGAAGGTAACAAATACAAAGAAAGTGAAGAAAATTAAAGGAACAAAGGTCGGCACCGGTGAGGGGAAGGTATCTTCTGCAAAAGAAACTGCAGAAGAGCTTTATAAGAAATACAATAAAGATAAGGATGGATTTGTAAATGCCATGGCAGATGTGTATGTGAAAGCTGGCCGTGACAAGGAATGGGCTAAGAAAAGGGCTTCTCATTTGTACCGAGTAGTGAAGAAATAGTCTTAGTCATACATACAGTTTCTGGACCCCCCACAAAAGTGGGGGGTTTCTCTTGTATTTTTTTTCAATAAATATTTTTTTGGGGTGCTATAAATGAAAACTACTGTACTTGTAAAAACATCGTTTGAAGCATTGCATAGTTGGCCAAGCTGTAATATTCCAGAGGTATATTTTTTGGGGAATTCACACCATCATGTGTTTGATGTTGTTGCTGAGGTTGAAGTACAACGTGATGATAGGGAAGTAGAATTTTTTGTTTTAAAGTCTCAAGTTGACGAACAGATAGATATAATATTAAATCTACACGGTTATAAACAGGGCATGTACTTTTATACTCCGATGTCTTGTGAGATGATGTGCAAAAGACTGCTTGAATATATGCCGGCGCTAGTTTCAGTAGAAGTATGGGAAGATGGAAAAAGAGGGGCAAGAGTTATACGGTGAAATCATTAGTGATTATAGGTGGCGGACATGCAGGTTTAAAGTGTTATAGTCATATGAAGGAATTATTTGATGTAGTAACTATTATTGATTCAAAAAATGACAGTTTGAATCTAAAACAAAAATATGAATATTTAAAGTTTAATTACAGAGAAGACACTTGCTATTATATATCTACGCCTAACGAATTTCATATGGATTGGGCAATGTCATTACCGGAGAATTGTGTAGCCCTTATAGAAAAATCAATTACAGTTGAATACCAAGAATTTAATACTATGCAAAGTTATTTAACAAGTAGAAACATAAAATGGACTACAAATTTGCCTTGGCGGGTATGTGAATTTAAAAAAGATGATATGTTTTTAGATAAAGGTATTGAATGGGAGAGACCTAAGGGATGGCACTATAAGAAAATGACAGTTCCTATAGGTATAGATATTGGGTATCATTTATTAGATATTTATCATAGAATATCCCCTCACTTTTCTACTGACTTTAATATATTGATTAATGAAAAGGATTGTTTTTTATGTACGGTGAATGGGGTATATATATCAGCCAAGTATGTTAGTAATGATAAAGAAAAGTGTTCTATTTTTGGGCAACAATTTTCACCTATAATTCCAGAAGAATGGTTTAAGAAATATTATACAAAAGTTTTATATGAAAAGGATTTTAGTATTTGTCCTACAGTTGCTGATATAAATTGGATACAGGTATATATATATTTAATTTATAAAGATTTCATAAGGAGAGAACACGATGAATACAGTTGTTCAAGTAATAAATAAAGGTAGTGTTGTTGAAAAAGAATTAGATTTATATGTAGGTCCTGGTGATCTAGTTGTAGATGTTCTATATAATGGTGTATGTAAGTCAGATATAAAATTATATCAAGGATTTGATCCATTCATAGCAGATGAATTTTCAGGTCATGAAGGCTTAGGGAGAGTTATAGAATCACACCATCCGAAATTTGTAATAGGCGATCTAGTCGCAACATATAATCATCCTTGTTATACAAGGAAAAGTGTTTGGAAGGGAAACAATTGTAAAAAAATGTATCCTATACATGATAGTTATATTTATATTATTCAGCCAGTTGCTTGTTTAGCAGAAGCATTGTATAAACATTTTAGTGATAATATAGATGCTCTGGTTTTAGGTTCTGGTTATTTTGCGATATTAACAAATCTTTTTTTGAAGAATGGTATTCTTAAGGGTCATTATGATTTTTGCGGCAGTTATAATAAATCTTTTTTTGATAATTTAATGCCTTTGCCAGAAATATATAATAAAGGACTCAAGTATGATTGTATTTTTGATTTGTCGGGTAAACATAATAAAGTTTATTCTGAATTACTAAAAGAACATGGACAATATATTATCGTAGCGAATAATAGTATTCCTGTGCAGATGAATACATTTGAACTAAGCTGGAAAAATGTAGAAATATTATTTCCCTCACCTCGTTCTATCCATTTTATGGAATCAATGAGTATAGCTTATAAACTTATTCAAAAAAATAGAAATGAAATATTGCCTTTATATAAAGAAATTGTGCCTAATGAATTAAAAGAATATCTAGATAATCCTAGAAGTGCAGTAAAGGCAGTTGTGAACTACACATAGTGCTCCCTGATGGAAAAGAATATTATGAATACAACGGAGAATTAAGAACCTTTGAGAAAC
>CAYZVE010000143.1:0-2920 GCA_964481805.1 uncultured archaeon
CAAAACCTTTAAATAGTTCATTATCATCTCTACTAGTATGAGAGTCGAAGTTAATGATTATATTATCATTGACAGTGGAATCTGTCATGGAAAGCCTACTTTCAAAGGCACTAGAGTCATGGTTTATACTATTCTGGAGATGCTCGAAGCTGAAGCCAGTTTTAAGGAAATCATTGAAGCATACCCCTCCCTGACTAACAAACATATCAGAGCTGCCTTGGATTTTGCTGCTCATCTCACTGAAAGAAGATTTGACCTGATTCCTGCATAAAATGAAATTCTTACTAGATGAAAATGTACATAGGGGCTTGTTTTCTTTCCTCAGCAAGTTAGGACATGATGTAAAATTATCTCCTAAAAGCATTGAAAATGGCATGGTTTTTGAATTATCACTAAAAGAGGAGAGAATCCTCATTTCCCGAGATGCTGATTTTCTTGATTTCTCTTCATTTCCTTCTTCTAAACACTTTGGAATGTTTTTGATGAGAGTCCCTCCTAAAGATTTAGAAGCACAAAAACGTGTAATATCTAAATTATTAAAACAATTTCCAAATGCTGAAGAACTTAGAGGAAAGGTTATTAAATTATCTTCAGCTGATGATTTTGAATTTTTATAAATTCTAGCCAAATAAGGATGATCCCTATTAGTGTTAATTTCTCTTCCAGATTCTCTAGCTAATTCATAATCTTGATCAAAAGGTTTATATACTTTATTGTTATTCATACTACCAAGGCGGAGACGGTCAAAAGGTCCTACTGAAGCAATAACCAGGTTATGGAACCTGTTTTCTTTTTTATTCAAATGGTTACGCTCCAATGGTTTTGTCCAGCTTCTTGCTAAGCTGGCACGCAGGAGCGACATTTTTTGCTTCGCAAAAAAGTCCCTCGAGCTCGCTCTGCTCGCACTTTGCTTGCAAAGCCTGAAAATTTTATTTTGTTTTTCCAACAATTTTTTCATATTTCTCACCTTTTGAATATTTTTAATCATCCTCCTATTCTCACCAACCCTTTGTTATAGTCCTGTTTAATCTGCTCCGCAGTCCTGGCATAATTATACGCTGAGTAACACTGCATGTTACTGGCGCCACTCGCGCTGCGCGCTCTTGGAACCCTAACATCGTCGATGGTGCCATTAACGTTATTCAAGCAGCCACCTCCACAATGGAACATAAACTATTTCTTTCCCATTTACCTTTTCAATTTTTGATTCATTCTCTGTTATTATCAGCCCTTTTTTCAGCTTGAATTTGTCCATTGCTTCAAGCAATCCATCCAACTCTCTTTTTCTTGTTTTTTCATCATCTAAGCTATAACAAACCTGAATTAGATCACTAATCTTATTCTTTTCATTAATTATGAAATCACATTCATATTTTGATTTGTGATAGTAAACCTCTTTTTTTCTTCTTCTTAATTCAACATAGACAAGATTTTCAAATGCCCTGCCAACATTATCTGAGAATCTGAAGCTGACAGCATTTACTAAGCCATTGTCTATGCAATAAACCTTTTTTATTGCTCCAAGCTGTTTCATTAGAGAATATTCATACCTCAGGTTTTGGAAAAAAAGGTAAGCATCTTCAAAATAAGAAATATAATTTATTATTGTATTTTTGCTTACATCAAAGCCCAATGATTTTAATCTGTTTGCTATTTTATTATAAGATATGTATTTGCCCAAAGACTCAAAGAGAAGCTTTGATATTACTTTCAGCTTCTTAATCTCTTTTACCTTGTATCTTTCAATAACATCCTTGAATATCATTGATTCATAATAATTCTGGAGAATAGTGTCTTTCTGCTCTGCATTAAGAACTATTGCAGGATAGCCACCATCTCTTAAATATTGAGTAAATATCTTCTTAATCTTGAACCTATCTTTGCTGTGCTCTATTGTCTTTAGGTTATAGCTTATATGTCTCCATTCCAGCAATTCTTTAAAGCTCAGGGGAAATATTTCTATGTTTATTACTCTCCCCCTTAATTTTGTTGAGATCTCCTTGCTCAATAATTTTGATGAGGAACCTGTTAAAACCAGTTTTATATTTTTCTTGGTTTCCTGTATTCTTCTAACCCATGCATCCCAGTTCTTTACATTCTGGATCTCATCCAAGAATAGGTAAATTTTCTGCTTATTGTTAATATTAGACAGCTCGTAATATGTGTTGACCAGATTGTCTATATCTTCTGCTTTTGCCTGTAATAGCTTTTCATCCTCAAAATTTATATAGAGTATGTTCTCTTTTGAAACCCCTTTCATCAGGCTTTTCATTAAGTAGAAGCATAAATAGGTCTTTCCGCTTCTCCTCGGTCCTGTTATTGCTAAAATAAAATCTGTATTAAGATCTATCTTAACCCTTCTTGGCAATGCATCCGGAATACTGAATTCCTTCCATTGAACAATTATTTTTTTATAGTCCATTTTGCACCTATTCTAATTTTGTATAATATTTGTATAGTATACTGAACATATTTATATAATTTTGTATAGTCCACTATACATTTTAACCCATCAACCAATTTCTCCTTCATCTTCTCACACCTCCTAACCATTAGCTATCCTCCAATTCTCGCCAACCCCTACAGCTTCTTGCTAAGCTGGCACGCATGTCCAGCATAAAGCTGGACTCGCTCACTTCGTTCGCAATCATCCTATTCTCACCAATCCTTTGTTATAGTCTTGTTTAATCTGCTCAGCACTCCTGGCATAATTATAAACACGGACATCATCTATTATGCCGTTGAAATAATTATTCACTTCTCTCGTATTGTTTGATATCTTGCGTTTCACTTTGCGTTTCATTTTTTCACTTTGCGTTTCACTTTGGAATATATGTAACATTTTTGAACCTGCTTTTTTCTGATACCAAACCCTGATTATAGTCCCGTTTTATTTGTTCAGCACTCCTGGCATAATTAT
>CAYZVE010000144.1:0-2854 GCA_964481805.1 uncultured archaeon
AAACGTATTAATTTTTTTAATTTGAAATATACTAAAGTATTTGTTATAATATTAGAGTGGAAAGAAGAATAGGACTATGAGAAGACGTAGGAAGAGTAAGAAACCCGAAAGAGTGTGTTATTATATGCACAATGGGGAACAGGTCTGTAGGAAACTGAAGCTTACTAAAGAGCGTATACAGGCGGGTAAGCTAGTCCCAGAATTCAATCCTGATGATAATTTTATTAAAGTAACTCCAGAAGTAATTAAGGTCATTAAAGAAGATAAAACTGGTACTGGAAAATATCCAAAAGTTTCTATTGCTCCTTCAATGGTTGAGGCTCAAATTAATCTTAATAAGGCAGGCGAATTATATTTGAAGGGTAGAATGAGGCTTATTCGTAATGATATATTGAGTGATATATATATTTACAATCCTGTATGCACAGCCTACAGAAGTTACAAAAAACATAAGAAGGTCAATAAGCTGACCAATGGTAAATTATCAAAGTTTATCGATAGATGTAGAAAAATGATGCACAGTAGCAATAATCTAAAGGCGAATATATATGGCTTATTATATATTGCAACTTTAACAGGTCAAAGAATAGGCTCAAGAGATAAAACAGCAGGCGCAGGCGTGTATGAATATATTAATACAGACCAACTTAACAAAAATGGTACCTTCAAGAAGAAAAAGATTTTTAAACATCTTATTGATACATATGCACTTACATCATTGAGAGTAGGACATGTTAAATTAATAAACGGTGAGAAAGTATTATGGGAATATAAAGGCAAGTTAGGCAAGTTACAACATCACGAAATAATAGATAATGACATCGCAACATTTTATTTGAGATTTATTCGGAATAAGAAACCAGGAGATAGGATTCATGCTGAAGGCATTTATCCTCAAATTATGAAAGCTATCAAAAAAGACACAGGTAGATATAATATCAAAGATCTCCGTACCGCTTATTGTCATAAACTAATGCCTTTATTCAAAGATGAATGGATAAAGATAAATGGTATACCTAAAACAAATAAAGAAAAGAGAGAACTTATTAAATATATGTGTATAAAAGCTTCTGAGAAACTAGGTAACTTGCCAGGTGAAATTCGCAGAAGCTATGCAGATCCAAGTCATCTTATTCTATAAACAATCCACAAAAAAATAATTAATCATTGGAGGAGAGCAATGAAAGAGAAAAAAGTAGAAGAGAAGAGAGATAAACTTCCTGATGAATTACCAATCGAAATTATTATACAAAAATGGGAAGAAGAAATTAGAAATTTCGATATTTTTATATTTTATTTGTCTATGAGCCCAATTACTATTAGTAGGAATTAAGAGGAATAAAAAATGTATGAAAAAGAAGCATCGTAATAAATTATTAAAAAGAAGTATTCAAAAACAACCACCAAAGAAAAGAATAGTATGGGATAGAACTGCATTCCCAGAGAAAGAGTTTATTATTTATGAAGAAACAGAAGATAAAAAATTTTCATTAAAACAAATTATTAAAAAGCTAGAACATTATAGTTGCCATGATATTCAAGTGTTAACAAGTGTATATAATGATTCTACTAATTATCATCATGTTAAAGCTTTTTGTCCTCATAATATTGCAAATATCCTTTACAAATATGCTCTAGATTATTGGTTACAAACTTCTATGAGTTTGTCAAAAGGTGATAGTTTAAATCTTTCTGATGATTATATACAAAGAAAAATGCCTAGAGTAAAAAGAAAAGGTATTTTTTATCTTACTTTTAAATCAAAAAAATAGAATATTTTTGAAAAGTGAGGTGTGTTAGTGGTAGTACAATTTGCAATAAACTAAGAAATTAACATGAAATTAGAACATAAAAAATATACTTCTTTAGTTATAGATGGTATGAATTTGGCATACCGTGTATTTTTCGGTTTGCCTAAGCTTTGTTCCAAAAGCAGATTAGAATCATCTACTGTTTATGGTTTTTTAAATGCTATGCAAACATTGCATAAATATTTTCTACCCAAAAATATTGTGATTGTTTGGGATGGACGAAACAATAAAAGAAAAAAAATAGATATGACTTATAAACATAAACGGAAGAAAATGGAAGATCCTCGTGCACCTGCATTTTTCGAACAGATAAGAGTATTAAAAAAGAAGCTAGAATATATAGGATTTCCTACTATTGAAGTTGAAAGTTATGAAGCAGATGATATTATGGCATGCCTAGTAGAAAATAAAAAATTATATCCTATATGTTTATGCACAAGGGACGATGATTTACTTCAAGTATTAGATAAAGATATATATATTTGGGATTGGAAACAGATTTGTACAGTTTCTAGTTTTATAAAAGAATTTAATTTTCATCCTAAATACTTTTGTATATATAAAGCACTAGTAGGTTGTAAAAGTGATAATGTAATTGGTGTAAGAGGGATAGGAGAAGTTGGTGCACTAAAAATTATGGCTAGTTCAAAAATAGATAGCATACTTAAAGAAATAGATAGACTAGAAAAAACAGAAGAATTTAATAATGCTCTAAGACTTGTTACATTACCGCTTGATTTAGATTATAGTATTTGTGATACAGAAATAAAACCGTACAAAATAAATAAGAAAGAATTCATAAAGTTTCTATACAAGTATAGTATAACAAATATTTCAGTTAAAAACTTTTTGCAATAAGGAGAAACTATGACAAGACAAGAACATTTAGATTGGTGTAAAAAGAGACAAGGCCATTCAGGGATAGAGCTTGGTACAATACTAATAATAAATAGATATCTTTCTATACCTGACGAAATGAGAAAATTCATAGGAAGGTTTATCTAATGAAAAGAGAATTAAAAGAATGGGTAGTTGTAGAAAAT
>CAYZVE010000145.1:0-2788 GCA_964481805.1 uncultured archaeon
ATCATGACCTAAATCTTCAAATCCTCTTCCGGTTAAATTTCCGACAAATCCGCTTCCTATTATTGCAATTCTTGACATGAAATATTATTTATAATTTAAATAACAAAAATCATATAGTATATGCAATAGTATGATACAGTATGAAAAGACGAAGAATAACTGTAACACTTAAAGAAGATGTTGTAAAACAAGTAGATCAATTAATAGACAATCTCCAAATAAGAAGCAGGTCTCAGGCAATGGAATATCTTCTCACAAAAACACTTTCTGACTTTAATATGACTACTGCATTTATACTTGCTGGTGGCAAGAGAAAAGAAATGGGTGAATTAACATGGAATACACCGCGTTCTATGCTTTTGATAAAAGGCAAGCCCATACTCCAGCATATTATTGAAAGACTGCATAGTTTCAACATCACCCATTATATAATATATGTAGATCACTTGGGAGAACAGGTGATGAATTATTTTGGGGATGGTTCGTCTTTGGGTGTGAAGATAGAATATTTAATAGGTGATAAGCCTCAGGGGACAATTTACCCATTTAATATGGCTAGAAAAAAAATAAAAGACACATTCTTGGTTGTTTATGGTGATACAATCTCTTCGATTGATATAATAGATTTCTTGGAATTTCACAGAAAAAATCAGAATTTAGCAACAGTAGCTTTGACTTCAGTATCTAATCCAAAAGATTATGGTGTAGTTAATTTGAAAGGAAACAAAATAACGATGTTCAAGGAAAAGCCAGAGAGTACAACGGACAGCTATCTTGTTTCTTCGGGAATTTTTGTTTTTGAGCCAAGAATATTTAATTATATTTCTAAGCAAATGGCAAGCATAGAGAAGGATTTATTTCCGATGCTAGCTGAAAAAAATATACTTTCTGGATACCTTTTTCAGGGGTTGTGGCTAAACATCAACACACCGAAGGATTTGAAGAAAGCAAGAATATTAATATAATATAGTAATTCCAAATAATAATTCAGGTGATTATATGCCAAGAATTATTTCAGTAGTTTCGGGTAAAGGTGGGGTTGGCAAAACAACTTGTGTTGTCAATCTTGCAACAGCATTAGCGTCAAAATTCAATAAAAAAGTGGCGGTGGTTGACTGCAATATAACTTCTTCACATTTGGGTCTGCAGCTAGGTTTATATGGAACTCCTTCTACGTTAAATAATGTCTTGAGAAGAGAAACTAATTTTGAACAGGCTTTGTATAATTATTTGCCAAACATGCAGATTCTTCCTGCATCTTTGAGTTTAAATGATCTGGAGAGAGTGGACATTAAAACACTTGGCCAGGTATTAAAGAAATCCTTTAGTGATTATGATTTTGTTTTTCTTGATGCAGCTGCTGGATTTGGAAAAGAGGCAATATCAACGATGCTAGCATCAGAAGAGATTCTATTTGTTAGCACCCCTGACATACCATCGGTTACAGACATAGTAAAGGGAAAAGATCTTGCAGAAAAATTAAAGTTAAAACCCATTGGTCTTGTCCTCAACAGAGTAAGAAACAAAAAGTTTGAGCTAAAAGAATCAGAGATAACAAGTTTGACTGGATTGTCTATTTTAGAGTTAATACCAGAAGATGTTAAAGTGCTTGAAAGTTTAGGCTTAAAGAAACCAATGGTAACCTACAAACCAAATTCAAGGGTAAGCCAATATTATTTTAAATTAGCATCATCATTGGCAGGGCAATTTTATGAGGTTGTGAGACCTAGCATTTTCAGCAGAATCAGAGAAGTTTTTGGGAGATAATCATTTTGAGTTTCCATTTTTATTACTATTCAATAAAAATAAAAAAATTTTCTTTTTTATAGAAACCTTTTTATTCTGGGATTTCAAATTCTAATTAATATAGAATGAGGTTTGAAAAATGAATGTGAGACAGTTATCTATAATATTATTTTTGGCCGTGTCTCTCTCAATAATTGGTGTTAACGCTGTTCCAACTTATTTTGATAACGAAACCACCGTTAGCGATAGCTCGGTATATTCCAATAGTACGAATTATGGGTTCCAGATAAGATTCAATGATACTGTAGGTGTTGATGAAGTCGTATTTGAGTGGAACGGGGCTGCAAACTATAGTCGGTTGCTTGGAGAGGTTGATAATGATACTGTTGACATATTCTATTATAATATAACTAGTTTGGCTGTTGGTGATTATACATATAAATGGTATGCAAATGATACAACTGATAATTGGAATGATTCATTCCCGTCAACTTCTTATGCTATTACAAAGGCTGCGCCTTCATTGTCAGTCTTATTTACTCCAGATACAAATACAAGTGTTTATCCAGCTACAGCAACTATACAGTGCAACATAACTGATGGTGATATTGGAGCTACTTTGACTTTATATAGGAATGGAACTCAAGTAAGCACAGGAGCAGGCAATAGAAGTGTTTCCGAGAATGCTGGAGTTGCTGTTTGGAATTATTCTTGTGTTTATACAGCCTCTCAGAACTATACTGTTTTATCCAACCTTGACAATTATTTCACTGTAACCCAGGGTGATTCATCATTAGGAATGACCTTGGTATTGGATAGTGATTCAACTGCATCCCAATCAAGGACTTATCCTAATGCAACTGATGTTCAATCTGCTGAAACAAATGCAGGGGATGATGATTGTACTTATGAATTGGCAGAGGATGGAACAACTTTGACAAATGGTGCAAAGACATTCGCTGCTGGATCCTATAATATTACTTACAATGCTACCGGTTGTACAAACTATACAGATTCACATTCTGAAATAATTTTGACTGTT
>CAYZVE010000146.1:0-2788 GCA_964481805.1 uncultured archaeon
TGAACTAAACCATGCAAATTCTTTTTCAGTCATTCTTGTTGTGAACTACTATCAATACAAGGTTTAAATGCATCTTCAAAATGTCCACAAGTTGGGATTATTATACTTATCTAGTCCCCAGTCTATTTTATAACCATATTTATTAGAATATTCTTCTATATCTGATTCTAGTTCCAATTCTATTTCTTTTATATCTGATGAGTCTGAAAAGTAATTCATAATCTTATTAATTAAGATTGTCTCTACCTCTTTATGATATTTTTCTGATAGCCATTTATTTACTACTCTACTATATTCTTCATAATCTATATATCCTAATGATTCTAGAAGACTATATGGATGCCTTGGAGCAAGATTAAATTTTAATATAGCTTCATCAGTAGGTAGACTAAAATATTTATTAACTAAACTTGTTAAAGGCCACTCTTTATCTGTATATAAAAAGGGCTGTTGAAATTCTGTCCCTGTTGAAACTTCAGGGATAGCTAGTAATTCATTATTAACTAAGAACTGATAGGTGTAATCATCTTCTTGTGCTAGTTGATCTAACAAATATTCTGTAAAATTATCTTTTATTACATCATTTAAAACCTCGTTTATTATTTCTGGGTTTAAAGCTGAAAAGAATATTACTGCAAGAACATCTTCTAAAGAAATATTAGCAATATATGTATGCATCAAACTTATAACTTCATCTTCTACATCTTCAATGCCTGCCAAACACTTTAGACTAGCTACAACAAATATTCTACCGTCCTTTTTACTCTTTACAAATTTATTATTTAATCGCACAAACTGTTCTCCACATTCGATATTATATCTATCATCTGACTTTATTGCTATATATTTTTTCTGTGCACTTTTCCCCATAAACTTGCCAGTCAGTTTTTCTATAATACTAGCATAATTTCCACAAAATGGGCATTTCACTTCTATTTTATATTCTGGAACTTCCTTTGAGAAAACTTCACCACAATTATGGCACATAAACTTTTTATTCACCCGAGGTAATCCACTAAATGCTTCAATCTTTTTAGAAGCTATTTTATTAAATTCGTCTACTGAATTTACATAGTTAAAATATTCTTTTGCTATATCTATTTCACTCTTTGTGAATTTCTTTCTACCAATTCCAATACTTGACTTTTCATTTCCTTTCCACAATATAACTTCATAACCGACCAGTACATTAACTGACTCTTCATTATAATATATTTCTTCTAACGTTAAATGATAATTGTCATCTAGGACTTTATTATCTATTTCTTCTAAATCATAAGATGCTTTCTTTTTATTACTTCCAATACCATGTTTCCTATCCCATTCTTCATCATTCATTTTATCATAATCTAGTTGAGGTAGCCATTCTGATACTGCTTCTTGTAGGGATTCTACTAGCTTATTATTGTATTCATCTGTAATTTTAATTTTTTCTAAAAAGTCAAGGTCATTTACCGATCTATGTTCTTCTATATCAAAAATGTTTATAACTTTTTCATTTTCTACATCTACTAAACCATCACTATCAAACTTTACATCTGCTTTTCCAGTTATCTGATATCTCCCACCTGTATATAAAATATCAAACTGAAACTCTAAATCATTAATCCAACCTGCTGTTGCTTCTACCTTTTTCAACTTTGTATAATAATCTTTATCTTCAGAAAGATGATCTAAAACTATATCTTGAGCAACCTGTCTCTTTTCCTCATCTGTCTTATCAGCATCATTTTTTACATGCTCCATTTCAACCTTGATACCCGCTTCAAGTTGATCTTTATCTACATCTTCTGGCTGCAATTTATCTCCAACTCCGCCTGGGATAGGATTAGTTCTTTCTTCAAGTCCTAGTTTATTCTTTGCTGTCATATATTGGAGTTCTTGTAATCCATCTATATGTTCACTTTTATATTGAGCAAAAGCTTCTACTGGATCATCATAACCACTATCATAATATTTCTTCGCATCTATTATAGATGACCAGCCTGCTTGTAGCCATTCTGAAGGATTAAATTCTATTCTTGCTCTAGTAAAGAAACTGACTATTTTTGAAGCTTGGTTGTCTTCACCATACAACTCATCTAAAATAGTATTTACATAGGAAAGTTTTTCTGGAGGGATTTCTTTATTTTCTTCTTGTTGTTCTTTATTACCACTAGTAATATCAACGAACCCGATATTATCAACAAACAAGAATTTATTACCAATTTGAATTATATCACCAACTGACATAGAAATATGGCTAATACCTAGCGAACCAATTAATTCTCTTGCTTCACCATTCGGCGACCAGTTTTCGGCCCGCATTTCAGTATAGATAATATCTGGGTCAGTTTCATTTAATGTTTTAACTTTAACATGGGTCTTTTCTATACTTGAAGGATTGGGTAGAAGTTCTGGATATTTATCTTTTAAAAAATCATAACCCATACAATACTGGCGGAAAAACTCGTCCTTCACATACCAGACAATGGATTGATTCTCATCCGCAGCTTCTTTCTTAGTCTTCTGTATATCCTTATCTGATCGAGTTATTTCTTTTCCGTACTCTCTTGTAGAAGGAGTACCGAACATTTTCTGGTAATACTCTTTCAGGCCTTTATCTAATTCACCAGGTTTATGTTCTTTGCCACTTGAAAGAACTTCTTTCAAAAAAATAACAGATTCATCTTGTTGAACAGATGAAGCTAATTTTAATATGACATCTGAACTAATCATTTCTTATCCTCTTATACTAATTATTTTCTAGCAACTGTTTTTAACCAAACACATTATGTTCATCGTTGAA
>CAYZVE010000147.1:0-2776 GCA_964481805.1 uncultured archaeon
ACACCTCGGGTAGCCATAGCCTTCACAGATTTTTTTCCATAAACAATAATCAAGTCAGAAGTATCTGTTAGGCGTTCGTATATTTTTTGCTCTTCCGGTCTCAGATCTTTTTTCTGAAGTTTTTTCTTTACATAATTCTGAACTTCTATTTGGGTTCTTCCGCACATGCCTATTAGTTTTGCATGGCATTTTGGGCATCTTATTTCATCCGGCAATTCTTCAACACTATAGACCTGAGACCAATCACCACAATTCATGCATACCAAGCGAATCCTCTTCTTGTTCAATCTTTTGCCAAAAATATCAAGTATCTGCAAGTCTGGTTTGCCTGAACCTATTAGTTCTGGGTTCTCTTTAATTCCTAATTCACCTATTGGAGATAAACCTTTCCTGAAAATCAAACTCAATCTTTTTTCATGAAGTTTTTTCAAAAATTCTTTAACTAAATCAACATCTAACTTATCTGTCTTGATCTCACGAAGAGTTTCGTTCCAAACAGGAGTTCCAGAATAAAGGTCTATTATTTTACTCAATCTAACCCTGCCATATTCAGCATCTTTCCTAATAATACCAAACTTCTTGGCAACATGAATAAACCTCCACTGGAATAACCGCGATTCGGATAAATTTTTTTCAAGATAGAATTCCAGATCTTCAGGCTTAGTTTTAAGCAAAATATCCTCCAATATATTCTGATTAACTATCTGCAATTGAAGAACAACCCGATATGGGTCTGTCTTAAGATTAACTGAACCAATTTTCTCTGCCAATGTGGTTGATAAAAATCTCCCGAGTGTTTCATTGCCTTTACTGCCAAGGCATGTATGGATAACAACATTGTCCCCTTGGGTTTCAATAAGGATTGTGTGATTGGTTGGTATAACGTGCTTCTTCTGTTTTTGAATAATATCTACCATTCTTTTCGCGGAGCTATCATCAATTGGATATACTTCTTTAATCTTCTTTTCAGGGTTGTTTTCAAGATTATCTGCAATTATTTTTCTCAAGTTCCCAACTTCCTGAGCAACTTGATAGGGAACAGGCATCAAATCTCCTTCCCACCCAGGAATAGCAGCATCTACTTCTCCTGAAGGCTCAACATATATTTTTCTTTCATCTACACTAATGATATTCCAAGTTTCTCCTTTCATGACAAATGTTGTTCCAGATGACCCATGCAGAGCAACGAACTCTTCATCCAATGTTCCCACCTTTTGGTCTGACACCATGTTGACTACTGAGTAATTTTTTGTATCAGGGATTGTGCTCAAATTCGTGAAATAAAACATCAAGCCTTTTCTTGAGCCTTTTATTCGGCCAGGGTCTAAAAACAAATAACGGTTAACATTCAATTGTTGGCAAACATCAAGGAATTCTTTTTTTGTAAGATCACGGTAAGGGTAAGCGCGCTTAATTAT
The DNA here is from genome assembly GCA_964481805.1 of uncultured archaeon. Taxonomy (GTDB): domain Archaea; phylum Aenigmatarchaeota; class Aenigmatarchaeia; order CG10238-14; family CG10238-14; genus CG10238-14. The sequence continues at coordinate 1,419 of CAYZVE010000147.1, forward strand.
CTTGTACATTTCATCCTGGCTACTATCCCAATTATCCCTTGTCATTCCTACGATTTGGTTTGCAAGAACATCCAATGCTTTCTCATGAGAAACAATCGGCTCCAATTGCCCGGATAATCCTTGTTTTGCTATTACAGCTGACTCAAATATATCATCAATATCTGTTGCTATTATTACACCATTTGATTTTTTTCCTGAAGAATGGCCTGACCTGCCTATTCGTTGAATAATTTTTGAGATTTGGCGAGGAGACATGTATTGAATAACAAAATCTATACTACCAATGTCTATACCTAATTCCAAAGAGGATGTGCATACAATGCTTCTAAGCTCTTGATTCCTGAATTTTTCTTCAACATCTATTCTCACAGATTTACTTAGGCTACTGTGGTGGTTTTCTATTGGTGTGTTTGGATAGATTTGTTTCAATCTTGATGTTAATATCTCCGCAAAATCCCGGGTGTTTGTGAATGTTAAAGTGGAAGTATGGCTTTTGACCAGATCATGAACTGTTCTTAATCTTGTAGCTGTCTCGACAGATGAAAAAATTTTTTCTGCAAGCTGCTCATCATCTTTTTTTTGGTCAGGGCTTATTACCTGTATGTCGAATTGTTTTTCTGTTACTGCCCTAATAATTTTCATTGGCCTCCCGCCGGAGATAAAGTTTGCAACATATTCCGGAGACCCAACAGTTGCTGAAAGGCTGATAAGTTGAAAGTCACCGCATAATTCTCTAAGCCTCTCTAACCCAACAGATAATTGAACCCCTCTTTTGGATGTAACTATTTCATGAACTTCATCAACTATTACCCATTTGATGTTGCGCAGATGCTCTTTCATTCTCTTTGCTGGCAGAATTGCCTGCAAAGTTTCTGGAGTGACGATTAACATATCATCCGGAAAATCAACCTGTTTTTTTCTTTCATATTGGGGTGTGTCTCCATGCCTGACAGATATTTCCATGCCCAATTCCTTTCCCCACCAGAGGAATCTTTTGAGGAGGTCTCGGTTCAGGGATTTAAGCGGTGTTATATACAGGATACTGACAGGGTTTGGCTTTTCTTTTGAGTTCAGCCACATATCAAATACAGGCAAAGCAACTGATTCAGTTTTTCCAGAACCTGTTTCTGCAATAATCAGTACATTTCTTCCAGACAGAATTTCTGGGATTCCCAATTCTTGGGGAAGGGTTGCCTTATCAAAACCCCGCTTCTTCAGGGTAGACTGTATTTTAGGGTTTAATGCATTAAATGACATCGAGAATTACCTCTAAACAGAACAGAATAGTAATACTAGTTGATAGTATCATTAGCAGACGAGTAATAGTTGTTGAGGAAGATATTTAAGGATTTTTTTAT
>CAYZVE010000148.1:0-2767 GCA_964481805.1 uncultured archaeon
TCAATAGATGAACGCATGCTTCCACCGAAAATCAACAGCCAAAAAACAGGCATAACTAATGAAGAGATTATTCTTTCTTTTTGGCGGAAATATCTGATCATTTCCCTTAGCCAAACTGTGTATATACCTTCAATTTCACCCATTTTAATGACCTCTGAATCCGCCTCTTGATCTTCTTCTTAACTGTTCCTTCAAGTCAACATTTTCCTCTCTTATTTCCCTTCCGGTCATTTTCAAAAATACATCGTTTAATGCTGGCTTTCGTATGTTTGCTTCTATAACTTCAATTTTATTCTTTCTGCATTTTTCAAGAACTTCTTCTATTTGTTTGCCGGCATTTTTCACTGACAATATGATTTGGCCGTCAAATCTTTTTGCATTCTTGTATATTTTCAATGCCTTTTCAATGTCTTTATCATTGACATCAAGAATTATTGTGTCACCACCCAAACTGTTCTTGAGATTTTTTGGCGTATCCAAAGCTATTATTTTGGCATTGTTAATAATTGCTATTCTGTCACAAAGCTCATCAGCCTCTTCCATATAGTGTGTTGTCAGGAAAATCGTCATATTATAATCCTTCTTGAGTTTTACAATATATTCCCAGACATGTTTTCTTGTCTGAGGATCTAAACCAAGCGTAGGCTCATCCAAAAAAAGGATTTTTGGATAATGTATCAGGCCTCTTGCTATTTCCAATCTTCTCTGCATGCCACCGGAAAATGTTTTTACAATTAAATTTTCTTTTTCTTCGAGCTCAACCATTTTCAATACCTGATCTATCCTCTTTCTTCTTTTTTCTTTCGGAACACCATATAATCTGGCATGCAATTCAAGGTTCTCCCTTGCTGTCAATCTATCATCAAGCGTAGTGTCCTGGAAAACTAAACCCAGGCATTTTCTCACTTCACTTTGTTCAGAATCAACATCATAACCGCAAATTTTAGCTTCTCCAGATGATATCTTAAGCAAGGTGCAAAGCATGCTTATCGTGGTTGTTTTTCCAGCTCCATTTGGACCAAGCAACCCGAATATTTCCCCTTCTTTTACATCAAAAGTGATTCCATCAACAGCTTTAAAATTGTTTTTGAACACTTTTGACAGATTTTTTACTTCTATGACATTCATAAAATCATCTTCAATTATTAACCATCTGAGTTTTAATTCATTTTGCATAATTATTTTTCATAACGGAATACCGAAAGCTTCTGATATCTCCTTCAATTTATTCGCTTCTCCGAGGAATCTCAACCCCTTTTCTGTGATGGTATAAAATATTTCTTTTTTATTTTTTTCTTCAATTAAAAGGTCTTTTGACAGCAGGAAATCAAGATACCCTTCTAATCTCGAATGGGTTAAATTTGCTTTGTAAACTATATGGGTCTTTTTAAGTTTCCCCCTTTCCCTCTGAACAGATCGCAATATGTCTATATAAATTTTGGTTTTTGATCTACGGGAATTCATTTTTTCACCCTTAATAACATTATCAGGAGAGTGATGAAACCGCTTAATACTGATATGTGGGCAAAAACATACATCCACCCACTAATAAAAGAAAATAAATGCAGCAAATGAAAGATTGAAATGAGCATAAAAGAAATCATGACTAAAAATGAATTCAAAGACCTCTTTTCATTATAATTCAAGACATTTTTGAAAGAGATAAAAATCATTATTATTAATGATGCCAAATGGAAATATTCATGATAAGAATACCATAGTTTGTAATCGTCATTTAATGACAAAAAGCTGATAATTACCAAAAAATAAACAGAAAATATTGTGATGAAAATCTTATGAAATTTTGAATTCTTTGACAAGTAAGAGTTGATGAATAAAACATATGCAAACAAAGAAAGACCAAAATACATGAAGTATGAAAAATCTTCGAGTGAAAATGCGTCATCCATTAACCCCAATTCGCAAGACGTATGACAATTATTAAAAACAATATAACTGAAAATATTTGTTATAGACAATGTCACAAAACCGATTGATAGCAATAAAAAACCGAGATACAGATACATATGTTTCTTTTCCGAGCTGATGGAATATATCTTATTGAAATAAAAACTAACTAAAAATCCAATTAATGAACTAACCAAATACATTGCGGAATCAAACCCGTAAAACCATACCGGTATTATAATATGCATGCTATCACATTCTAAATTCCTTTTAATCACTTATAAGCTTTGCGAACCATAAGTCCGTCTCTTTTGTTCGTATTGCGGATATATTGCATATGGCAATTAGTATTCTATAAAAAAAGTGGACAACACACAACCTGTTGAAGGTATAGAAAATAGCGTCCACATTATGGAGGAGATTAAAATGAAAGGATGGTGTTTGGTGATAAAAAATGTTTCCGATGATGCTTCGGCGGAGGGAAGAGGTAGACAAAAAAATTAATTCTTTCTTTTTATTGTATACAGTTTAAATATTGTTTTAAAAACAGTTTTATTTCTTGAATGACAATTAATTATGGGAATTATTTAAAATTCAAAATACACCTTAAAATCTTAAAAGTAAAATTTTTTATGCTCGAGTAGCTCAGTTTGGATAGAGCAACATCCCCCTAAGGTGAAGGTCGAGGGTTCGAATCCCTTCTCGGGCATGTTTTTTAATATGAAATTTTTCTATTTGGCATTAACAATAAAGAATTTTTTATTTAACTTCGTATCCGAGAAGTCCCCTTCCAAAAGGCAGGGAATGAAAGGCGTTATTCATAATAATTAGTGCAGAAGATGACTCGGATGATTTTTTT
>CAYZVE010000149.1:0-2745 GCA_964481805.1 uncultured archaeon
TGGCTTTGGTCCTAACAGGAATACTTCAAAACCTTTGCTTACAAAAACGTGGGATAATGCAATTATAATAACCCTGCAGCCAGAAATTGACAATCTTTTAAATAAACCCTCATTTGCTTCTTTTTTGATAAAACCGAGGGGAGTGTTTTTACCTATAAAGGGTGCATCTTCTAATGTCAGTTTGGAAGAATTATTTAACCGACTAGCATAGGGTGCACCTTAGCTAATTTTAATTTCTTTGATTTTATAGATGAGCTTATATAAGACATAGTAGTAGAAATTTGAGAATGATTTAATGTTTCAGACACATCATAAATAGACATACCATTTTCAATTAGGTCCGTAGCCAAACGATGTCTATACATGTGAGGATTAATATAATTTCTACCCATTGCTTTTCTTAATCGTTTTCTTAATAGGTCAGAAGATGCCCGTTCACCTTTTTCGGTAATGAATAAATAATTTGTTAAACTTTTTGAACTAATATACTCATTAATAGCCTTTTTAGTTGAAGGAAGAAGAACACTTGAGTAAGATACTTTATTTTTAGTTTTATGGAAGGTAAGGGATGATTCACCAATATCAGCTAATTTTAGTCTGCTAATAGAATCAATTCTCGCTCCCGTACTATAGAGAATATGTAACAATGCTTTAATTTCCAAATCTTTATGTTCCAGGTTAATCTTTTCTCTTGGAACAATGTTAAATACTTCTTTTGTTTGAGGTGGAAGTTCTGCATAAAGAATAGAAACAGGAATAGAAGTAATGAAGTTGTTTCGTGCCATAAACTTAGCATATTTTTTAATAGCACTAAGCCATCTGTGCTGTGTCTTGATAGATATAGGCAGACCTCTCAGACGTTCCATATTTACTAAAGTAAGATCATCATTTATAACTTCTTTTCTTTGTGCATTAGTTAAATCACTAAGATATCCCCGTATGGTGGTTTCTGGTCGTCCCACCTCTCTCATCTGTTCTGCAAATTTATTAAACACATATTCTCCTTTTTTTATTATAACCATAATTTTTGAAAAAAGTTCGGAACTTTCTTACTTTTTTTGTGTTTAACTATTATGAATGTGTTAATAAGTGGACAATTTGATATAAATAAACTCATAAATTTAAACTTTGATTTAAAAAAGTGTATTATATATGTTGTTGGAAATAACGAAGTTATACCCTATTGTAGAAGTAATAATATAGATTATGTACAGGAAGAACCAAATTGGGAAGAGGGTATTGGAGCTGCTTATTCTGCAACAAATTTATTATTAGATAATAAACCTGATCTTGTTATCATTTTTGACAATGGCGAAAAATATTCTCGTAGTATTAGGGAAAAATCTTTAGAAATGGAATTAAATACTTTAATATTATACTAAATGGTGACAAATGAATTATAAAGATTTAGTTAAATTTGCTAATGACAAGTTAGGAGACCTTTTTTATCCTATGTTTGGCAACTTATATAAAAGGTATACTCAAGAACATATAATTAAATGTATTAATTCTTTTCCCAAGTCTAAGTTACTTGGGTGTGATGGACAAGAGATAATGAATCCCAAGGCAAAGGTAGCCTATTTGGGGGCTATTTGTAGAAACAGTGCAACTAAAGAGGACATCTTAACAGAAAAGAAATTTGATTTAGAGGATTTTAATATATGAAATCATTATTAAATATGTTTTCGTTCCGCATCAGAGAACTTGAAAGACAATTAGAAGAAGAGAAGGGGTTTATTGAGATAGGAGGACTTTGTATACAGGTTAGCAATAAAATTAAAGAAGTCCAGAGGAGGGGAAAATAATGTTTTATACCCTAAATCGTTATTTAAAAATAATGCTTAGATAAATAAGATAATTATAAAGATTTAAAATAAAAGGACAACCATGGACTTATCTCGCAAAATACTGAGTGATATAATTGTACATATGAAGTATGCTAAATATTTACCTAAAGAAAAACGTAGGGAAACTTGGAAAGAAATTGTTGATAGATGTAAAAATATGCATATAAAGAAGTTTCCTAAATTAAAAAACGAAATAGAGGAGGCTTTTGCTCTTGTTTATGAAAAGAAGATTCTCCCATCTATGCGAAGTCTTCAATTCGGGGGTAAAGCAGTGGAAGCCAACAATTCTCGTTTATATAATTGTTCGGCTCTTGCAATATCTTCTCCTGATGCTTTCCGTGAGCACGCATTTTTACTTCTTTCTGGTTGTGGTGTAGGGTATGCTTTGGATTTAAATACTAAAATACCAACACCTAACGGTTGGTCTACTATGGGGGAATTGAAAACTGGTGATATGGTTTTTGGTGCTGATGGAAAACCAACTAAAATAATTAATTCTTCTTCCATTTATAAAAATCATGATGTTTACAAAATAACTTTTAGTAATGGGGCCACAATAAAAGCAGACGGAGACCATTTATGGGAGGTACAAACAATAAGTCAACGTGATATTGGCAAATACAAGTCTGAACTTAACACTAGTATCAAAAAAACGATAGACTTAAAAAAGGGTTATTCTATAGGTGTTACTAAACCATTGAATATGGAAGATAAAAATTTATCGTTAGACCCCTATGCTCTTGGTTTTTGGTTAGGAGATGATAACTCAAATGCACCTATGATATCTACTAAGGATGAGTTTATTATTAAAGAATATGCAAAAATTGGATTTAGAACAACCAAAATTAAAAATAAAAAATATGACTATTATGTTAAGGATAGTTTTGGGTTGAAGTTG
>CAYZVE010000150.1:0-2732 GCA_964481805.1 uncultured archaeon
TCCGTATTCTGACTATAACAAAAAGAAACTCTTGGAATTCGTCGCCTACTGTAGAAGGGCAAGGAACAACAAACCTTACACAATATTCAAGACACTAATAAGTTTGAAACAGTGTTTGGATTATGGTTGGATTGACAAGGGCTTCAACAGGGTCACAAAGGAAGATGTCCAGTATGTCATAGACAAAATGATGGACAAGAATTGGACTACACAGACACAAAAATCCTTCAAGTGTACCTTGAAAATCTTTTGGCGGTTCTTGAAGAATGTTGATGAAGTGGGTCAATACCCAAAGGAAGTTTCGTGGATAAAGACGACTATGAAAAGGGAAATCATGCTCAGACCTGAGCATATCTGGAATATTGAAAGTTTTGGGAAAATGTGCACCCTTGGGAATACTTTTGAAAAAGCTCTTCTTTGGACAGCTTGGTCTACTGCGGCAAGACCATCTGAATTCATAAACTTGAAGAAATCTTCTTTAAGGTTCACAAAGTATGGTGTGGACATTTTCTTGTTTGGAAGGTTGGATAAACCACAAAGGTTTATCCCTTGTATAGAATGTGCCGAGCCATTAAGAGCTTGGTTACGGGAACACCCGCTAAGGGATGAAGAGATCAGAAAAATTGTGGAAAAAGTTAATCCAAACCTTATTAAAATAGTTGAGAAACATGCGAAAAAAATTGAACGCCTACACGGTCATGATAGATTCACTATCATAGCATCCGAACGCTATAAGGTCGTAAACGAAATAGCTAAAGATTGCATGTCTTTAGGTCTTTCTAGAGTTGAATTCTCTGATAAGCTCCATGAAATAACTACTCATAGTATCTGGGGTTATATCATAATGGCTCTTTTTGTAGCTTCATTGTTCTATGTCATCTTTAAATTCGGTAATTTCTTTTCGGATATTCTGATCAACTCCCTTATGAGTCTAAACCCCGTTTTTGAGCAATCATTCGGTACAGGAGTAGTGAGCAATTTGGCTTGGGGTTTAATAGAAGGTTTAATTGCAGGCATTACCATTGTCTTGCCGTATATACTCCCCTTCTATGTCATACTAGGTCTTCTTGAAGATTCAGGATACCTCTTTAGAATAGCCTTTCTAATGGATAGATTTATGCACAAGATAGGTTTGCATGGAAAAGCATTCATACCCTTAATGCTCGGTTATGGGTGCAACGTGCCAGCGTGTCTAGGATGCAGGATTATGGAAACAAAAAGGGAAAGGTTAATAGCAGTTTTTGTCACTACTCTAATACCATGTGCTGCAGTAACAACTGTCATATTTGGTTTGGTGGGAAAATATGTCGGTTTGAGTTGGGCACTCTTATTATATGTTGTAGATCTCATGATAATTTTTGTTCTTGGCAGGATCGCCTTTAAAGTTCTTCCAGGAGAACCTACAGAATTGATAATGGAAATGAACCCTTACAAAACGCCACATTTGAAGACCGTGACTAAGCAAGCGTGGTTCAGAATAAAAGATTTCATCTACATAGCATTCCCGTTGATAATTGCCTGCAGTTTTATTATTAAAATTTTAGATGTCACCAACTTGTCAGAATCAATAGAAAACCTGATGAAACCCATAACTGTTGGTTGGTTGGGTTTGCCTACCTTTTCTGGCATTGCCCTAATAACAGGAATTCCAAGAAAAGAACTTACTTTAATTACCTTGGCTACTCACGGGGGTACAACTAATTTTGCGGCAATTCTAACACCAGTTCAGATGATAGTTTTTTCTTTGGTCACGATGTTGTACATACCCTGCATAGCAACTATCGCTGCATTGGTAAAGGAAATCGGCTGGAAGAAAGCTATATTTATTACTGTGTTCAGAATTGTGTTTGCGATTTTTGTTGGAGGAGTTGCCTTTAGGCTGTTAACTTTATAGTTCAGATGTAAATAGGGTTTCAAAATTAAAAGTGGCTTCTTTTATCTTGTGCGTTATCTCACAACCTACCCTATTTAATAATTTAGTGATCTCCCGCTGCATTAAACCCTCGCTTCTAAATCTCATCGGGCGTATAAATATAAAATTTATAAATTCAATAAACAGTTAAAATTTATGAAAATTACATATAGACCTAGAGGTTTAATATTTCTATTAATGGGTGTATTAGTTTTAGCTCAATGCTGTAATTTGATGGTTGTTCCAAAGGCAAGAAGGATTAAAGATGAAATTTTAGCCGAATTAAGATCAACACCAGCAATTTCTGTTGCGTCAGAAATGCCTTATGAAGATGGATTTAAGCCAACATATACTTTAGCTCCAACACTAACCTATGCATCAATGCCAACAACAACACCCATAAATATACAGCAAATGTATGCTTTGCTTGGTCAATATGGCCATGAAATAATGATTTTCAATTATGTTGTTCAATTAGAAGGTAACTGGCTCAGCAATACATATCGTAAAGGAGAAACGCCTTTGGAAATTGCGCAAAGAATTAAAGATAACTCCCATTTACAGTGCAAACGATGGAAATTTAGAGATGGGGCATATATTTATCCAAGAGAAAGAGTTGAGAGAATGCCAGTTGAACAAATTGCAGGTGATATAGTTTTATTGAATTTAGGTGAAGTTAGCAATATATATCAGGAAATGCCCAGAGGAAGTAGAATAAACACGGGTCCATATATACCTGTAAGGCCCGGCTATTCAAATTTCTTTCCAGCTTTATCTGCTGTTCAAAATTTTTTTGAGCCGCCAAAAACAGCTACACATG
>CAYZVE010000151.1:0-2722 GCA_964481805.1 uncultured archaeon
ACGGTATTCCTGGTCATTGACTTCGATAATGGTACTATCACAAAGTGCTGAAGTGATGTGCTTGTTGAACTCAGCTTCGGTTAGTTCAACACCATCAATGTACCAAGCTTTGTAACCATTGATATTTTCAGCAGCTGGTCCGTCAAGACAATGCCGGTTACCGTCGAACCACCAAGATTTGTCACCATTAGGATATTCAACTGCTGGCCCATCAAGGCGATGAAGTTGACCGTTCTGATACCAAACTTTGGTACCATCAAATTGTTCAACAGCCGGTCCATCAAGACGATGCAGTTTACCGTTTTGATACCATTTTTTGCTACCGTTTGAATAGATCCTAACTTCATATATCTCATATTCCATTTTTATTCCCTAACTTACATCTTCTGGATCAACAAAGTCTTCTTGATCTGTTTTTAGACCCTCAAGGACTCTGAACCAGAAGCTTTTGTGTTTGAGTATTGTAGTAGTTTTTGATGCTTCTACTCTTACACATACACCTTCGCGAATATGCGGACCAAGAATATCTTTTTGATCGGCCCAAAATTTACACCTTTCAATCAGTGCATCTTTCTCTCCATTGTAAACAATGGTCTCAAGCACCGGAACGGTTTCCAGGCCCCATTTATTACAAAGTCTTACAACTTCGTACCAAGGAAGTTCATATTCTGTTTCATCAGCTAGGGATCTAGAGATTCTATAAACAAGAACTCTATACTTACCAACAATATCTTCATATTGATTATGAATACTCATATCTGCTTCAGCTGTAGAATTGCAGCCGTAGGTATAAAGCATTCTTTCACCGTATTGTTTCTTGAGTTCTTTGTCTTCTATTTTATGAGGAGGCATGATAGAAGTACCATCTTCACAGAACCCACAGATTTCATAATAGACAATCATTCCAGATTCAAACGGAATTTTGTCTTTGAAATAATTATGGATTTGAGCACGAAATTTCTTACCTGAAAACCAGCCATTGTCTGTAACACTAGAATCCATTTCTGTACGACGAGTACCTGAAATCCATTCATAATAATATTGAGGAAATTCAGGTAGGAAAGAAAAGGAATTCGCGGCTTGATTCCATAACTTCTGAAACCAATTAAATTGGATAGAAGATTCTGGATCTGCCTTCGAACAGCAAATAAGGCCCGTTCTACCTGACGTTCCATGATTTTTTTGGCTAATGATCAGGATTGCCCCAACTGGGATTTCGTAGATATGCTGGCGAAGTTGTTCTGTCTCAAAATGGAGCGGGAAGAAACGATGCTTCTTCGCCCGGTGCCTCTCGATTTTGTTATTACTATCATTATGTTGAATGTGTGTAGCCCTTGTGAAATATTTATCACAGATAGGCTTACCATTCAACTCTTTAAGAAGTGTGCCTGGGGTAAGATTTGAAATATTCCCAGCCCAACTGAGCCTATTGATAGACAGCCAGAGTCCTTCTGACTGCTGTTTCATAAACCTTTTAGTTTGGATTTTACGATTGTCTTCTATATATCCAGTCTGTTCTTTATCAAGGTTTAGATCAGGATGGTGATATAGATTATTGAAATAACACATTTCATGTGAAAGCTGGAGTCCGCCTTCAAACAGAATTCCGAGATCGCCTACCTGGGTATCCTTTCCAACAATAACTTGGAAACCAGCTACTTTAGCAAGAGCAATGGTTTTAGCTCCTGGAATTTCTACAATCTCTGAAATGAGTGCAATTACTGCTTCATGCATTTAGTTTTCATCCTTAAAAATAGTTTTCAATCTCCCTCTCAGAGATTTTAATTAGTCCTTCAAGAGAAACCCTGAAAAGAAATGATCCATTACATTATGAAACTCAGAATTGGGAGTAAGCTTGGTTCCAATGAGAATGGTACAAACATCTTGAAAAGGATTTATTAATTTACGGGTAAAATGCCAAGGCAAGTATTGCTGATAAAAAGTAGAATAATCAAAAGAATTTCTACAGATAAACAAATTCACTGAGCGCGCAAAAACATATTACCTCTTTTTTAATATTTTACTAGTAGTTTATTATGTTGAAGATTTTTCTTCAGCAAAAGCAATATCCCAAAGTTTTCTTTCTTTTGCGAAAGGAGTCTCTTTTCTGAAATGAGCTTTATGAAGTGGTTTCCAGTCAAAGAATCTAATCTGATAGTCTCCGTTTCGATCAGAATCAGAATCCCAATACCATGAGATGATAATTGGATAATCTTCAGGTTTCGGAGTCTTTTCAGAATACTGAATTTTCATCTTTGATCTAAATAGATCATGAGTCAAATATTCTTTATTTGTAAAAGTATCAAAGTATTCGGTAGTAAAATCTGTTTCACCCGGTGTTTCCCATTCATAGCATTCTCTATTTGGAGGGGTGGTTGTGTAAACAGAAAACTGAGTAAATACTTCTTCAATTGGAAATTTATTAAAAGAATCAGAGATAGAATGACCGTTTTTGTTTACTTGAAGAGCATAGGGATTTGGCTCATGAAATCCATATTTAATGGCATCATGAATTAAATCCAAATATTGATCTTCATTTTTAACTGTATAAATAAACATTTATAGATCCTTTAAAGTTTCAATTGCTTCTACCAGCTTATTGAGCCTTCCTTGAGAATCGACATGATAGCAATCTACTGTAAAAATAGAAACTTCACCATTGATTTTTCCAATAAAAGAAGAGACATTAGCTTCAGAAAGTTCTTTAAGAACTATTCTATCG
>CAYZVE010000152.1:0-2712 GCA_964481805.1 uncultured archaeon
CCTGATGGAAAAGAATATTATGAATACAACGGAGAATTAAGAACCTTTGAGAAACATTTGCCAGAAACATGGGCTGATATGAAAATAATAAATGTTCCTATAGAAAGTTTAACTGAGAGATATTCTGGACAATGGAATAAGTGGTTCCCTGAGCAGTTTAAAAAATTAGGTATAAATTTTATGACAGTATATGCAAAACCTATGTCTTCTACTATTAGACAAGGACAGTTTTTAGATATAATAGGAACTAATTATTTCAAGTTTCAGCAGTTATCTACTATAATGGAGTTATTTGATGATGGTGCTATAGAAGATAGTGATGTATTTTTATTTCACGATTTATGGCTGCCAGGTTTAGAAAGCATAGCCTATGTGAGAGATGCTTTAAAGATGAATTTTAAAATAGCGGGGATTCTTCATGCAGGAACTTATGATGAGTGGGATTTTTTAGCACAGTCAGGTATGTGTAGATGGGGCAAAAATTTAGAAAAGAGCTGGTTAGAATTAGTAGATTATATTTTTGTTGCAACAGAATTTCATAAAAATTTAATTTGTAACCAGAGAGGTAAAGAATTTTATAGGAAGATTTTTGTTACTGGTCTGCCTTATTATGACGATGATATTATAGTGTCAGATCAAAAAGAGAATATAGTAGTTTTTCCTCATAGATTAGCACCAGAAAAACAACCCGAGTTATTTGATAATTTAAAAAATAGATTTGCTGATTATAAAGATTGGCAGTTTATTAAAAGTAAAGATGTATGTAAAAATAAAAAAGAATATTATGAGTTATTGGGTAAGTCAAAAATAATTGTATCATTTGCTCTTCAAGAGACGTGGGGTATTGCAGTTTTAGAATCAATATTGTCCGGTTGCTTTCCTTTATTGCCAAATAGGTTAAGTTATGTTGAACTATACGATAAAGAATTCTTATATGACGATTTTGAACATTTAGTATATAAGATTAGGATGATTATGTTATACAGAGGACAATTTTCGATTAGTAAACAGCAAGAAAAAATTAAATATTCAGGTGCAAATGCTATTAGAAATATGTTGGGGGTATTTGCATGAAAGGCATGGTGTTTATAGATTCTGGTGCATTTAGTGTTTTCAATAGAGGCACTACTATTAATTTACAGGAGTACGAAAACTTTTTGCAACGATTCAAAAAGGATATTATTATATATGCTAATTTAGATGTGATAGGAGTTAAAGAGAGTTTTATAGGTACGGAAAAAAATCAGAAAATATTAGAAAGTAAGAAATTAAGTCCATTACCTATTTATCATTCAGATGAACCAATCAAGGTTTTATTCAAGTTAATGGATAAATATGAATATATAGGTATCGGTGCAGGTAAAGTTCGTTCAATAGATGCGAGAGTAAAACGGTATGATACATTGTTTGACAAAATTACTGATAAGAAAGGTAAGCCTATAGTAAAAGTTCATGGCTTTGGGATTACTCGGCCCAATTTTATGATACGTTATCCTTTCACATCCTGCGACTCAAGTACATGGATTAAAACTCCTGCTTATGGTTCTGTAATGGTGCCTTCCTGGAATGCCTATAAAGTAGATTTTGATTATACGATTAATTATACGGTTTATTTAGGTGTTGATAGAAAGAATCCTACTCATTTGTGTAATATGAATTCTTCTGTAAAAAAATATGTGAATGATTTTATAGAATATTGTGGATATACATTAGAAGGATCTATGGATATATTAAAGGATGGGAAAGTTATCAAAACAAGATATGAAGTAAGACAGCAGTTGAATTTATTTTATTATGAAGGATTACGTGAGCAGTTAAGTACTAAACAAGAGCATGTTTTTAGGAAAGACGTAATAATAAAATCTATATTTTGAGGAGGATTAATTGGATATATATTATGCTGGGGCAGAAAATGTAAGACATTTAGAACAAGTTTTGAAAGTTGTTAAAAAAACGAGATCTGATAAAGAAGTTTATTGTCTTATTTCGTATGCTAATCTAGGTTCAAGTAAAGAATCAAAGATTGAAAGAATGGAAAAATGTCTAGATTTGATAAAGAAAGGGGGATAATATAGTGTATTTAAAAAAGATAGAAGAAGGGACTAGGTTGATACTTGAAGGTTTAGGAGAAGATTTAAATAGGCCTGGATTGAAAGATACACCTAAAAGAGTAGTATCAATGTGTTGTGAAATTTTTCGTGGATATGATAAATCAAAGAAACCTATAGTAACTTGTTTTGATAATGGTTGCGATGGGATTAATTATGACGAAATGATTTTTGATTCAGGCTATTTTTATTCTCATTGTGAGCATCATATGACTATATTTAATGGTGATTATTTTTTTGCTTATATTCCTGATAAAAAGATTATAGGTTTGAGTAAAGTAGCTAGAATTATAGATTATTTTGCTGCTAAACTTCAAGTTCAAGAGAGACTTAATCAAGAAATAGTAAATGAAATTGAAAATGTACTTCATCCGAAAGGTTGTGCACTTATTTTACGCGCAAGACATTTTTGTAAAGAGATGCGTGGTGTTAAAAAAGTAAATGGGGTGATGACTACAAGTGTATTAAGAGGTGTAATAAAGAATAATGCAATGACAAGGGCTGAGTTTATCTCCTTCTTGCCCTTTAGGGCGGAGATGAATTGCCCTTGATTTTTTCTATATGAAATAATTCTTGACATTTAAGCAAAACATGTTTAATATAT
>CAYZVE010000153.1:0-2707 GCA_964481805.1 uncultured archaeon
TGTAGATTTTTTGTAATATATTTATGTTGACTATCAAAATCAAAAATAAATTTCTAGCAGAAGATATAAATTATAGGGCTGAAAAGATTAGGGTTGCGCCTGAATTCGTCAGATCATATTATAAATGGTCTCTTCCTTTTAACAGAAGTTTTTGCAGAAAATGTTTTAATTTTGTTAAAAAAAATAAGAATGATATTATTTGGGTTGATAATAACATTACTCATGATACGATGGGGGCTGAAATTCTTTTCTTTAGGGATTTTTGGACAGTTTTAGTTTCATTGAAAGATATTTGTAAAAATGCCATGGAATCTCTGTTGGAATCTGGAAGAAACATTATTACAGATGCCAGAATGTTGGCTCATGGTATTTTTCATGAATTGCTTCATGCAGAGACTTTTGATGCATCTTATGAAGGGATTATAGATAGAATATCATTTTTGCTGTTATTATATACTTATGGTCCAACACAAAATCCTCAATGCTCTGTAGAGGAAATACACAAACATATTTATATAAAGTAAATCAATTTCTTAATATAGTACAAATACCAATGGAGGTGTAAAACTGTGCCAAGAGTAAAAGCTTATACTAAGGACGTGAAACCTGGTCCTGGTAAGAAGATGAAAAGAATTGCGGGTTATTCAAGAAAGAAATAATAAAATTCTTTTAATGGTTTTTTTTATTTTTTCTTTTTTATTCTATTTTTTTCTATCCCTTTGATGAAACTTTCGGGAAAGTTTCTCAACAAATTGGATAAGGCTCTTGTTTTTTGGGATTTAGGCGCCTTGGATGAAGAGTAGTATGGGATTATATAATGTGGGTAGATAGAATGAGCTGGAGACATATTACACATGAAGATTTGAAAAAATCTTGGATTACCTATTTGATAGTCCTCCACGGATTCGAACCGAGGATTTCGGGTCTCTTCATTTAGCCTTTATAATGTAATTTCAAGGCCCGACGGGATTGACCGCTTCCCCAGAGGACTTTTTTTATAAGTAGTCCATCCAGGATTCGGACCTGGGACTGCAGCTTCAGAGGCTGCTGGGATTGACCGCTTCCCCAATGGACTTTAACATACTCTTTGATGAAACTTTCCTTGTATATAAATCTTTTTATTAATTCTTAATCATTTGAAAGTGACAACCCAAAGCCAATTAGATATATAACCCACCAAATATATATAATATAATAATAATATTAATTTTAAATATTAGTTTTAACCAAACTTTTTTTAAGAGTTTAAGTGGTTCGCATGGATTTTCAAAAGCTAAAATACATTGTGATAGTCGGGGCAATTCTGTTGTTTATACTATATAATAAATACTGCAAATGCCCAGATGCCCCAAAGAATCAGACTCAGGAGATAATCAAGAAGCTTGAATGTGACAATCCGCACTACGACGTGTATTTTTGCCCGTCCGACAACTGCAGGCAGCATGTCATAGGCCTTTTTGACAATGCCGAAAAGACGATCGATTGTGCGGTTTATTCCTTCAACGACCAGGATATAGCCGATGCCATTGTGCGGGCCGATGATCGCGGTGTGCTTACTCGGGTTTTCCTTGACAAAGACGAAGCAAGTGGTTTGTCAAAGGACAAGTACCTTCTCCAGAACAACATAAGGATAAGGCTTGATGCCGTGGATGGGCTTATGCAGGATAATTTCTGCGTTGTTGACGAGCTTTACGTAAGCACTGGGTCATTCGCATTTACATCTGAGGACAATGATAAAAATTATGGGAATCTGCTTATTGCAAAGTCCCAGTCGTTGGCTTTCGAATACCAAAACGAATTTAATGTGCTGTGGGTGGAAAATAAGGAGGTGATTTAGATTAGCGGCATTGCTTTTTTGATTGATGATCCTAACATCAGGCTTTCAGAGGTTTCAGCCATAGGATATATGATGAAGCATGGTCTTTCAGACTATGCAGTCAAGATTTCAAACTACGTGCTCTTGGCGACATTGAGGAAGAGCAGGGGCATGCTTGGTGTGCTTGAATCAAACCTTGCCCTGCTTACCGATTTGTACACAAAGGGGAAAATATACGAGCCAGAGTTGATGGCATGCGAGACTTTGATATTGTTCCTTGTCAATTCCATCGGGATGATAAGGGCTGAGATGGGCATGAAGCCGTCTCCAATTGCGCAGAAATGCATCGGCATCATTGACAGGTTTCAGGAGTCGATCACCACTGCGGTGTGATTAAGCCAAACGGATAATCTTTATATACTGGAAAAACAAAATAGTTAAACAAGTTAATCTTTGGGTATACTCCAAGGATAACCTTAAAAGAGAATGGCGTTAGTATGGACAAAACCAATAAGGCAAAATCATCATTCAAAAATTTATATGAATCATGGAAACAGGGTGCGAGGGAAATAGACGAGGCTCTTCTCGTTGTTCTTGTAATCGCTTTTTTCATTGGTGCTGTTTATTGGCTTGCAGTGGTTCAAACTTATCTTACGCTTTCTCTAATTGCAATAGGATGCCTATTGTTTTTCCCATGGGCATTTGGCTCCAGGGATGGGGTGAATGAAGGCTTTTTAATCACATGGCTCCGTGGATTCTTTAGGATTATAGTTTTCTTTGCTTCATTGTTTTTATTCACTATGTTCTGCGTGTTCTTGTACATGATTGATATTTATGTCTTGGTCGGGTTTTTAATCCCAATCGTTTTTGTTTTAATTCCCTTGTTGGTGT
>CAYZVE010000154.1:0-2704 GCA_964481805.1 uncultured archaeon
ATGCATTACTTGTGAAAGCAATAGCTACTAAAAATTTAAGAGTTTGTGTTGGACAGCGGGCAGGTCCAAATTGGGGGAATCCAGTTCCACTGGATGATAAATTAATTAATGCGGTAGGATGTATATCTACTGAAAGTTATGGTTATACTGTTAAACGTGAATTAGAAAGCAAAACTGGTAGAAAAGTTTATCTGACGTTAAGTGGCGTAGATGAATCAATTTTTAAACCAGCCCCGCAAAACCATGCCGATTTTATTGTGGGATGGGCTGGAAATCCAAATGCTGTTGTAAAAAGATTCCCTTTAATTTTTAAATTAGGATTTAAAATTCAAGCCAAAACAGATTGGGGCAGTCAATATTTTATTCAAGCTCGTAGTCAACAACCAATGGCAGATTTTTATAATGCGATAGACGTTTATATTAATATTAGCACGACAGAGGGGATAAGCCAAACGATTTTAGAGGCAATGGCTTCTGGATTGCCAGTTGTTGCTACGGCAGTCGGCGGAACAATAGACGTTGTCGATAAGGAATGGTTAGTTCCAGAGAATCCAGAATCAGAAGTAATTAGAATAATGAAGGAAAAATTGCAGTCGTTGAAGGACGACATTGAACTTAGAAAGATTGTTGGAGAAAGAAATCGACAGAAAATTCTTAAAGATTGGGCTTGGTCGGTTGCCGTAAAAAGATATGAGGACATGTTCGAGGATAAATAAATGTATCACGAAAAAATCTATAATCGCATCTTTCTCGAGAAAAGTCAGTGGTGGAAACGTGAACAATTGGAAGCCCTTCAATTAGAAGGTTTGCGAGAACTCATTGATTTCGCTCGACAAAATTGTTCATATTATAAGGATTTACCAGAAATTAAAGATTTAAATGATTTGAAACAAATTCCAATTTTAACTAAATCATTAATTAATCAGAATTTTAATAAAATACTTATTCCCAAAGTTCCCCATTGCATAACGACAACTGGTGGAACTGTGAGTAAAGTAACCGTGGCTGGCGATTTAAGAATTAGGGATGCTTTGGAAGCTGAACGATTTACGAGTTGGTATCCGATAAAGAAATGTGAAAAAAGGTGTTATTTGTGGGGAAGTTTAGAAGTCGGACAAGTTCCCCACATCGAAAATCAAAATCTGTGGCTTCCAGTTGAACGATTAATCAATCAAAATATTGCAAATGATTATATCGATAGAATTATAAAGTTTAAGCCAGATTATTTGAAAGCCTATGCTCATCCGCTATATATATTGTCTCGTTGTGCTCTTGAAAGTGGAAAATCACTTGAGGGAAAAGTTGGAGTGATTGCAAGTCACTGTGAAACATTGAGTCCAGAAATGCGAAAAACTATTGAAGAAGTCTTTGGTTGCAACGTTTTTAATTTTTATGGTTCAAGAGATTTGGGAAGTCAAGCCCAAGACTGTTTAATGCACAAAGATTTACACGTTACAATGGAACGTTACATACTTGAAATTGTTGATGGAAGATTCTTATTTACAGACCTTCTTAATTATGCAAGTCCATTAATCCGTTATGAAAACCAAGATGTTGGAGAATGGGGCGAACAATGCCAATGTGGACGTGGATTAATTACCATTAAACCACTTGTTGGCAGAGTTTTGAATTACCTTCAAGATAAAAATGGAGACTGGATAAGCGGATTCATAATTTATCTTCCAATAATGTATTATGACCATAAATTTGGAACGAACCTTTTTGAATGGGTCGAAGCATATCAAATTCAACAGAGAGAAAAAGGAAAAATAACAGTATTGTTAAAACCATGGAGTCATGTTAAACCGCCAGAAGATTTGAATCCCCAGTTAAGAATTATAAAAGAATATGCAAAAAACTTCGATGTTGAAATCGAAGTGGTGAACAACATACCATTGTCGCCTTCGGGTAAACAGATGAGTGTGAATACAACATTGAAAAGGTGGGAATCTTGACAAAAGTTCTGTGGCTTGGTCAACAAGACACCATTCTTCCATGGTTAAATGATTTGCGTCATGAATTAAGCAAACTATGCGAAGTTGTGGCATATGGTGATGGTTCAGAATTTATTCCAGAATTTAACGTTGAAAAAATAGTCGAAAAAGAAAATCCAGATGTTATTATGTTAGGAAACAATCAATACAAGTTTACCAATTTAAGTAAAGTAAAAATTCCTAAAGCGTTAAAATGCACAGACCCTTGGACTAACATTCGGCAACACGTCGCATTTATAAAGGATGCCGATATATCGCTTGTCTTGATGAATTATAATTGTGCCACTTCTGAATATCGAAAATATCTTCCAGAAAGAAAATTTGGAAGATTGCCACACACTCTTAATACTAATTTATTTAAAAATTTGGGTTTAGAACGAAATATAGATGTGACATGTATCGAATCAGAAAGTGGAACTTATCCAGTTAAAACGGCAATATATCATGAGTTGCAGAAACCTCAACCATTCAAGGTTTTCATTTCACGA
This sequence comes from uncultured archaeon, assembly GCA_964481805.1. Lineage (GTDB taxonomy): Archaea > Aenigmatarchaeota > Aenigmatarchaeia > CG10238-14 > CG10238-14 > CG10238-14. The sequence continues at coordinate 2,483 of CAYZVE010000154.1, forward strand.
CCACACAGTTTAAGTTTTGACGAATATGTAAAAAAGATTAACCAATCTAAAATCTTTGCATTTGGAAATGTCAATATGTCAGTTGGAGATAGTAAAATTATGATTTTTCCAATGGCTAAAATTTATGAAATAATGGGATGTGAAACGCTTTGCATGATGGACACTCCAGATGAAGCTGAAGAACTGCATTTTATTCCAGATTATAACTTCATATCGATAACT
>CAYZVE010000155.1:0-2687 GCA_964481805.1 uncultured archaeon
ATTTTATTATTAGTTGCATCTACAGTAAATGAAGCTACTTCGGCAGTAGATACAGAACCCATAGCGTGTTTGAGTAAAACCTCCATACCCTCATAACGCATTTCAAATCCTACTGCTCCACCGGGATTTATTCCAGCGCGTATTACTTCATCATCATCATTATAAACTGCAGGTATTGCTCCGCTATGAAGTCTATCTTCTTCTAAATCTAAGGAGTCTACATTTAATTCAAGAAATTTTGTTACCGCTACTGCTGCCCCATATGCTGTTTCTTCACCGAATCCAAGTATTGCTCCGAGATATCCAAATCCTGATGCCATAATTATTTACCCCCTTTTCCTTTCCCTTTTGTAGTTTTTTCTTTATTTTTTTTAATAGAATTCTTAGTAATCGGTATGTCTTTTTTTATTTCTGAATATTTAAATTCCTTATTCATTGGAGGTTTATAATTCCCTGTTTTTAAAAGTAATTCTGCGTGTTCATCTGATACATTAATTTCGGTAATTCCTTTAACAACCTTTAAAATTCTTCCGTCGGGTAATATAGCTTTCCCGTTAAGTAATACACCATCATAAACAACTGTTTTCATTCTTTGTCCTCCTTCTTAAAACAATCCAAAAAGCAATCCAATTCCACTAATTAAACCAACAGTTCCTACTGCATAACTAATTGGAGTTACAATAATTAATCCGTAATATACACTACTACCTATCAAAACAATACCGACCGTCTTATCTGTATCTACTTTAAAATTCTCAAATATTTGTCCTGCAAAACAATTTGATATACAAAATAAACATAAACCAATAATTAGTAATTTTTTCATTTTACCTCTAAGTAACAGTTTAGTGAAATTTGTACTGCATTGACATAAGTTTCGTTTTCTCCTACTCCATAACCCCAGTCCGCATCTCCTAAATCTGAATATTCAATATTACTATCAAATTTGATATTATCCCGAAGAATCCCCTCTATATTCCCTACTAAGGTCATAATCTCTGTATCCGGTGTACCGGCTAAATCCATTGTTAAAGCAAAAATATAAAATCTTACTACTGGCCGCTTTCTTCCTGAATTACCCAGAGCAATAAACTCTTCGGTCTTCCGGGATATCTTCACCATTATTACTGGATATACTGTATCTGGGATAGGAACTATCCTAGGGTCACCGGATACAATCTGAGCATTGTTAGTAAATGTTCCTCCTGGTGAAGTTAATCCCACATTTAGAGCGGTTTTATTGTTTTGAAATAATGTAATTAATGCATCTCGTATAGTGTTATAGGGTATTTTTGGCGAGGTCAAGCTCATTGTCTATTATCTCCTGCGTGTCTTAAATCCAAAATAAATATATCCATTATATTTCTTTCTGCTTCATCTGATAACCATATAAAAGTTCTTTGAGGAAGATTTCTAGGCTTATATCCCTCTTGATGTGCGCGAGCATAAACAATATTTGTTCCCACTTCAGCGCCGGTCTTTGAAATTATTGGACTGGGTAAATTTTTTAAGGTCCCAGTGTCCTGTAATATTTTATATCCCTTACCCTCTTTTCTACGTCTTAATATAGTTAATGGTTTAAGGTCCGGCCATTTCCTATCAGGTCCTTCTTCGTTCTTGAAGTGTTTATCTATATCCTTAAGCATTATCAAAGAACATTTCTTAAAAGTAATTTTGGGATTTTTAAGATATTTAGTCATTGATAAAACAAACTCTTTTAACTGAGGTGAACCCTCAAGTTTATAATCTATCATTAATCGTTTTCCCTTTCAGTAGCAATATCATCTAATAAATCAGAATCTATAGTTGAATCTTCCGGAGCATCCATATTGAAAACAGGATGATAATTTTGAGTAGTAGATTCTATGGGCTCACTTGCTCTTGTTAATTCATTACCTGAAGAATCCAATACTACTCCTTTACCTTCAGCTAATTCATTTAATTGTTTTATGGCTTCTTTGAAGGTATCTGTCCATTCGTTCTTATTTTGTCCATCTTTAGTAAATACGGTCCGCATCACAAAATAAGCAGCAATATTTTTTGAAAGAGTATTAATCAATGGAGGTACCGAACTGGTAGAAAATGGTACTGTATATTTATTTCCTAATTTAGTATTAATCATTCTATCAGCATCAGTTATTTTCGTTTCAACCGCAGTATCTCCCATTACAACTGTAGTTACCTTAGGAAGTAAATCTCTTACTTCAGTAGCAGTAGAATAACCAGTAAAAGCCATATTAAACTCCTATTTTTTCTTGAAAATCTTTTTAACCTTGTCTTTTATGGATCCTTTTTTGACCTTTGGTTCCCGTGGTTCTGTGGGGACTCCCTGTGGTTCTTTAGGAACGCCTCCGGGCGTCTGTACGCCCTCCTGGGCCTGCGGGATGCCCTGTTCCTGTGCGTTAGCCTGTTCTGGTGTTACTTCTTCCTGTTCTTTTGCAACTTCGGGATTCTTTGTAGCCCCTGTTTCGCCTTGAGGTTTGAAAATCTTATCATTTACCAGTTTTTTGGCTTCATCATTTACCGGAAGAATAAAACTCCATTTTCTTTTGTTTTTAATTTCATTTATAGATATATTGTCTTTCTCGGTTATGTGTACTCCCGGCATATAAGTCTTAGTGCCATATCTAAATGCTTTCTTTACTACAAATTCAAATTTTTTCATTTTACCATGTCCCCCTATAAAT
>CAYZVE010000156.1:0-2685 GCA_964481805.1 uncultured archaeon
CCTATTTATGCGGAGGACTTTTTAAATGGTACTAACTCAATGTAGGGTTCCCAGTCATCAGACTCTGGAGAGAATGTACCCTCTGATTCAGTGATTACATAAATACCATCTCTCTCGATTTTAACAGCTACAAGGTTATTGGTTCCATTGATTACGTCAGCTACTTGACGAGCAATCTTCCGTTTGCCGTCTGTCTCCCAGGCAACCAATTTAGAGTTAGTGTTAAATTCTACCGCCTTGAATTCTTCGGTCTTGAACAGTGCAGGATTCTTTGCAAAAGAGATCATTGCCTTTGTCCAATGACGATGACGGCAGAACCAGTTGTAGATCGCCTCTTTAAGTTGTTCTGCAGATAAGTCTGTCATCATTGTTTTTCCAGCTGGAATTACATGATGGCTTGGTTTGATAATTTTGGTACCCATTATCTTATTGACCAGGGCCTGTTGATTACTTGAACTGCCTAATTGCTTAATGGCGTCTTCTTTAGTGAGTCCCATATTTTCCTTTCATATTTATTGATATTTCGATTGTTAATGTGCCAGAGTCTTTCAAAATCGTATTGTGAAAAACCCAGATAACGAAAGTATACCATGTGCCAGTATAGAGGAGGCAGATCTTTTTTGATACGTCTAATGCTTATAAGATCTGTTCTTATGATATTCGGAAATGGCTTATACTCTTCTTCTATATCTTGAAGAACATACTGAGACTCTTCTTCATAGGTTTTTAAGATTAAACGCTTTAACAAAAAGTTAAATGACTTCCCAAGAATAGATAGAATCCCTCTCTCTTTGAGGTGGTTTTTATAATAACCACATTTCTTCAGTAGCTGCTCAAACAGAAAGTAGATTTCTTGATTGGTGTCTTCTCGCTCTCTAAAGAAGTTCATTAGTTCGAAGGCTCGATCTAAATCTCCCTCTCCCAAATAGAGAAGCCACCCTGATATAAAGTTTGGAGGATCTGGTATATACCGATCATAATGCATTAGAGCCTCAATATAGTTTTGGAAGGCGAAATAGATTTCATTTGAATCCTTTTCTACCCAACCCATTAATGCTCTTGGGATGTCAATTAGACAGCTTTCCCAAAAGATCTTCCATCCTCGAATTATCAGCATTACTCATAAAATCCTTTGCTATTGTGAAGAAGTCTTCTAACCGAAGTGTAACATAAATGTCCTGTCTATCTTCATGTGTGACAGCAATTGGAATGCGTCCGCTTTTAGAATTTTCGACATCTGCAATTGCTTGAAGTATAGCAGCTTTGATATTTACTCGCTTATGATGTTTAGCCTCGATATGAAAGACATCAATTTCTTCAGAATGTCCATCTGGGATCTCTTGCCCGCCACCTCTTGATTGGCCGAGGCCCCTTTTGAAAAGGCACTCAAAAGCATCTGTAAAGAGTTTCGCTACTTTTCTTTCAAAGTTTTTACCTTTTACTTGTGCTCCCTTTCCTCGACTTGCCACCTGTTTTTCCTTTCTCACTCTGCATGGGTTGTACTATCTCATCTATTATTCCTATTTCAACAGCCTCGCTGGCATAGAAATATTTAGAGGTAGCGTCTTCAAAATGTTTCTTCCAATTCTTCTTGTTTAAACCAAAGCCTTCACGGATGCAATTATTATATCTTTCTAATGAGGTTTTATACATTTCGTAAAGAGAATCGGCTTGTTCTTGAGAACTAATGAGATGCTGATAGGATTGTAGGGGATGATAAAAGAACATTGTGTTGGCGAAAGATAACTTAACATTTGCAGCAGACAGGATAAGCAAGCCAGCTGAAGCACATTGTCCTATTGCTGTAGCTACTACCAGGTTTGGTACGGCTTGAAGAGCATCATAGATGGCAATTCCATCCGATAGATTACCGCCAGGGGTATTTAGATGAATGCTTATTGGTGCCTGTTGGTCTTTTAACACAAGGCTGAGCAGCTGAGAGATAAAAGACGAAGAACTCTTTTCGTGAATTGTTCCAGCTAAAAGTAATGTTCTGGTTTCGGGGCCATAGAATTGCAGTTCTTCAGGACCCCAGATGGCCATTTCACTATCTTCTTCATCCTCTTCTTTGTCTGGTTCTTCTCTTTCAGGTACATCTTCTGTGGGCACTTCTTCATCCAAGAAGAAGAGTTTTGGGAAACGACTCATTTATTTTTCCTTTTATTGTGTATGGAATGACTTTGAAGAAGATTCCCTCTTCTTCTAAGGCTGCTTGTTTTAGACTATCTCTATATTGCCCTTCTATGAAATTTCGCTCAGCTTCTTTATATGAAATATTTCCAAAATTGACTATATCATAGTGTTGTTTGCCATGAAGCTCCAGGGCTGTGTTGAGTTCATGTATATACCAATCAACAAAAAGATTTCTATTAGAAAAAGAAGGGCAAAGATCTCCCAACGGTACTTCTTGATAACATCTAAGAGAGCTGAAAAATGAAGATGAGGTAAAGACATCTCGTACCGCCTTATGAAAATTGGATGATGATTCAATTAATACAAATTGATTTTTCCATTTAGATTTTGGCAATTTTAAATTCTTTATCTTTACATATTTCTAATAGTAATCCTTTCTGCCACAAGAATTGATATAGATCGTTCCACTCATTTGAATCTTTAATTTGTTTAAACGATCCAGTTGAAGAATCAAACTCTTCTATATAGGTCTGGCCGCCAGGAATGTCCTTC
>CAYZVE010000157.1:0-2667 GCA_964481805.1 uncultured archaeon
TGTAACCAATCCGCTGTCAAACTTGTTAATAGTAAAAATCTGTAAATCAGCTGCACAAAGCAGGTAAATCATTGCGGAAATTAAACCAATTGAAATTACAACCATTTTCTTTTTCATTTTGATTTATATTGTTCCATATATTTCTCTAATTCTTTAAGCAATTTTTCAATTGTTTCGTCATAGGATTCCATTGCTCTTACTCTTTGTTGTTTTGTTTTGTTGATGTCCCGGGTATATTTTACTAAATTTTTTCTTGCCTGTTGTATTTGCCATTTAATTCTATCTTCCGTTCCACCTCTTTTATATGTAGCAATTGCCAGAAGGCTTAAAATATTGTCAATCGCATCAGTTTCTTCATCTGTCATTATATCCAATCGGTCCACAGGGGCCACATAATCTTTAATTATATTTATTATAATCTGTCTTCTTTGAGCTTCAGGGGGAGCACCTTCTTCCCAATATGGTTCATTTCTCCATCTTCTATTTCTTGCTAATCCCCAGGCAATCTGTGGCACTTTCGCTAAATACATATATATACCTTGTAATTTTTGTTCTTTTACTCTTCTAATCAATTTTGGCCATTCAAAAAAGGGTCCAGGTAAAGTTATTACTCTTTCTTTCAAGATTTTACCCTTTGGAGTTATTCCTGGTTCTTCTAATCGTTTAATAAGCCGATAGCCTTCTCGCAAACGGTAACTCTTGTAGTGGCCAAAAGTAAGAATACCCGCAACAAGAGCCAAGATTCTAAAAATAGACTTAAAATATTCTTTATCGGTGGGATTCGCCCCTTTATGTTTTGCTATATCACGGAATAACTTTCCACTGTGTTTTCCTATGTGATAGGGTAAATTAAAAAGCATATTTGTTTTATATGTTGGCACAAGAAAAGCACGATTGAACCATTTTTTGGAAGTTTGGGTAAATAAATCAAAATTGGCGTGGAAATTGTTTGTAAATTCTGCTCCTTCATCGGGGTCCATACCTCTGTCTAATGTCGTTCTATAACTTGCTGTTCTTAAAACTCTATCAAGAAACCAAGTAAGTCTCCAATTCTGTAAATATAATTCAGGCAGAACTGATATTGTCTTCCAGTCTATTTTCCGACCCAAAACCTTTTCTATACCTTTACGCCAACCAGGATTTTTCTCGCTCACTTGGTCAATTACAAATCTCATTGATTCTTCCATTGAAGGACTAAATCGTCCAAATTTCCCCACAGTTGGGGTTGTGTAAATTCCTTTTCTAATACACTCTTTATAAAATTCTGTTTCGTTATAGACATCTTTCCAAGCCTTCCCCAAGTTTAGTATTGAATATACTGGTTTGTGTATTTGGAATGTTCCCGCCCCTAAAGCTTGAAAAACATCCCAGAACGGCATAACAATAAAATTATAAAAAACTATGGATTTTCCTAAATAATTAACTGCATCGTATCCTTTTGCTATCATACTCGTAGTGGGAGTTATGGCAAAATCTTCAATGGCTCTGGTGAGTAGGGGATGAATCAAATAACCATCTAATTGGCTTATAGCAACTTTACTCCATTCACTCGGGGCCTCTTTCTCTTTTAGACATACTTCTGGGTGCTTTTTTAACATTTCTATTGTGTCATAAACAGCACATTTACGAAATACATATTCAATATGCGCTGCTAATAATTCTCTTATGTCTTCTACTCCTATAAGACCCAACTCTTTCGCCTTATCATAGGTATCTATTTTTCTGCCTTTGAGTTTAGTAACTGCTGACCTAAATCTGGCAGTCAGCCGACCTTCCGGGAGCAATCTTATAACCTGTCTTTCTATTTCATCTCTGTAAATATGTGGCACATAGCGTAAATTTCGCAAAAATTCTTTATATTCCTGTAATTCCTCAATTCTGGCTTTATGTCTTTCAATTGCCGCTTTTTGTTTTAGTAAGGGTATAATTTCTTCTTCCTGTGAGATTTGTTTTTCGGTTCTCCGAATAAAACTATCCGGGAAGGGTCTTTTCAGTAATTCTCGTTCCTGCATCATTTTCATTGTAGTTTTGAAAATATTATCTATTATTTTTGCTTGCTCCTCTAAATTTTTTGGAATTGGATATTTCTGAGGCTGTTCTTGATGGTCTCGCAATAATTTGGCTTCTTCCTCCGTTATTGGGAATTTCTCTTGTATAAATTTGATAATGTCTCTTTTGCGGATTTCATTTTGACCCAGCATTTCCACAAACAATTTTTTTGTCTCTGGGGTTAGTCCATACCAGCGGATAAGTTCACTTCCCAATGCATCTATCAATCTATATTTTGTTCCCTTTATTACTACTGGAATATCTAATACTTTGTAAAAAGGAATACCAGCAAACAATTCTTCTAACTTTTGTGCTTCTTCATCAGCCTTATTTACTGACTTTACACCTTCTGGACTGATTTGTTCACGATTTGTTATAGTTACTTTCGGGGGTTCATCTTCAGGCATTTCGCCCATCTTCCTGGAAGTGATATGCCCTTTAGCAATCTTTCCCTGAATATCTAATTCAGTAGTTGTGAGTTCTGGTTGAATATATTTTTCTGATTTTGGCATCCCTGGTAAATCTAATTCAACAAGTGGTGCTGGTCCAAATTTTGTCTGGACTTGTCCTGGTTTCGGTTCAATTTTTGCATTGGGGAATTCTCTTGCTGGTGTTCCT
>CAYZVE010000158.1:0-2667 GCA_964481805.1 uncultured archaeon
TCACAGACTTAAAACTTTCTTTTGATTCAGCACTAGAAAAAAGCTTTGTGTTTGTACGTGTTGTGGTTTAGAGGAACGTTGGATAGAACAATTTTGCACCAACTTGCTCCCAATAACAGACTTATTTGTAATTAATTTAACTCAATTTGCCGATAGAAGTGAAGAACTTTTACGCAAATTTATACCAGAAGATAAATTAGTTTTAGTTAAGAATAAGTGGGAAGATAGTTTTGCATTAGCCAGAAATCAAGCTTTGGAGCATGTTCCAGATGATATGGACTATTTTCTATACATTGATTTGGATGAAGTATTAACAACAGATTCATTCCCTGTTATAGAGAAGATTCTTAACAGTGAGGAAAGAGCAACTTATATTGTAACAATTTATAATCTCCTTGATGAAAATACAAATTCTAATGCATTTTTAGTGTATCCGAGATTTATATCACTTAGAAATAATAAGGGTGAACTAACAGGGCCATATTTTACTTCTACTGTACATAATCAATTAGAAATGAAAAATGGTGATAGAAAGCTTCTTCCAATATTAAGGTCACCAATTAGTATTTTACACTATGGCTATGCTTTATCCAGGGGAGAAATGGCTAAAAAACATGCTAGGTCAGAAGCATTATTAAGAGCACAAATAGAAAAAGATCATGACAACTTTTTTCCACATCTAAACTTGGCTCAATTACTACGTGCTAAAGGGGATTCAAAAGGGTGTATTGAGCATGCCTTGGAAGTTTTACGTACGATCAAGGAAAGTATAGATAAAGGAGAGCCAACATATGAGCACGCCCTTCTTATGGCTTTGGACCAACTTGCTACATCTTACTTAGCAATAGGAAGACCTGACATAGCTTTGCCATATGCACAACGAGCAATTAAAATCAAACCAGATTATTTAGATGCTTTGTTATGTTTAGGTAATATTTATTTAGAACTTCGTGATTTAGATGGTGCAGAATCTTGGTATAAGAGATATCTCTTTGTACGGACCACATACAATGAACAAAAGGATGATGCCAACTTGATTTTAAATCATCTCAATTCTTCTTTTCTTGCTCTTTATAACCTGGGAATGACATATGGGGTTCGTGGAGATCATAAAAAAGCAAATGAATACTTTTACAAATGTTATAAAGAAGAGCCAAATTTCAGGGATACTTTTATAAAATATCTTTATTCTACCAAACAGATGGGTGATATCAAAAAAATGAACAAAGATATAAGTATTTATTTAGACAAGAACCCTGACAAAGCTTATATAATTTATGAGTTTCTTGGTGACCTTGGTTTAGAGGATTGTCAAGTGGAACTATCAAAATTTTATTATTATCAGGCTTCCTTTATTAATGAAATAGCAGATGAGGTGCACAAGAAAATAATAAATAATAAGTGGAACACAATAAAAAAAGAATTTGGTGATGTTGCCGGAAGTTTTTTTGATACTTACAGTGCACAGCAAAAAACTATAAATAAGATAAAATGAGGTAAATAATGCCAAAACCTAAAAAAATAGATATATCCGATAAATATATACGGGTTAGAATGCATGATCCAACTGAGTTTGAGCAAGATTCCTTTGAAACTGTGATTATTCGTGAGGAAACTGGAATTGAAGCTGTTATGGGCGTAAAGGATGGAATAAGATCAGTTCAATCCTTTCTGTTTGATGTTGAGAAATGGGATACAAATTTGGCTAAAAAATGGGTGGAAGAGAGAAATGAAGGGAAACATGTCTCAACTGCAGAATTACTTGGTAAGAAACGAATTATTGTAAATGCAACCTTGAATTTGTGTGAGTATCGTCCAGATTTAAAGTCAAAAACTATAGTCAAAGCTACAAAAGAGTCTTTTGCCAACCTAAACGATAAGTATTTTTTCTATTCAGAGGGTGTTCACGAAGGACCAAATATGAATAGGTTTTACTTTTTTAGAGAAGAATTGGCAAGTAAATATTTAACTGCTTCAGAACAACCCTTGAATTATCAGCATATGAGGGAACAGATTATAGGCTTTACTAGGGATGCTGAGTTATTAGTAAAGGGGGAGATTCCTAAAGCTTCCATAGGATTTAATGGTATTTTGCATCGATTATCCCCATATATGCAGGTTTGGGACGAAGAAGAGGGGATGACAAGGGACGATCTAATTAAAAAGGCATTCTTTGAGGGTAAACTTGCGGTTTCAATGGAATGTGCTTTTGATAAAATTAGGTGTGTAAACGCTCAAGGGGAATGTTGTGGTTTTGAAACTGATGATTTTATTGAGTTTGACCGTCACCAATATGAGCACCATTTTAACGAAGATGTTTTTTATGGTGGTATTGGTATAGATTTTTTAGGGTTTGGTGTTTTACCTGTTGCGGTTCCGGCAGACCCAGAAGCATATGTCAAATATTTGAGGACTTCAGATGATGGTACCTTAGAAGCAATAGCAAAAATAGACGGAAGGGTGCCCTCTTATCACCTCGCATACGCAGAACCACATCTAAAATATGTCAAGGCTAGTCGTGAAGTAGTAGAAAATGTAAAAAAAGTTGAAAAAAATGAAGAAAAAGTAAAAAAAGTTGAAAAAATTAGTACAAAAAATGAACTTAAATGTGATAAACAGTTAGAGCAAGTAATTAAAGGAGAACATATAATGTTTGATTTTGAGAAA
>CAYZVE010000159.1:0-2642 GCA_964481805.1 uncultured archaeon
GTAATGAAATATATGGTAGTGGTGATAGAAGTGAATATGCTGTAATAACAGATGATAATTTTTTAAGAGTTTTCGGTTATGCTCCAAGAAGTCCCATAGAGAGAACATTGATGTCAGAACAAATTTTGGCAAAAGATAGACAAAGAGGTAGATAAATGCCTACATATTCCAAGGGGGAACTTGAAGGTTTTTCTGAAAGAGATTTATCTGAACTTCTGGAAGAAGAGGATATAATCACTGATATTTACGTTCAGGGTGTTATGGGTTTTTCATCATACACAGGCATGCTATTTGATACAATAGATGGTGGTACAAAACTTGTTTTTGGTGGGCAACTTGCCATATATAAAGGAAGAGGACCATTTAATGTTATTATAAAAAGAAAAGTTCATAATGGGCTAATTTTAGGTTTTACTTTTTGAGATTCTTGTCTTCTTCCATTGCTTTTCTTCTTATCTCATCAATGACTTTCTTTTTTGATCTCTCGAAGGATTCATTAGATTTCTTAACAACTTCAGATTCTGGTACTATTTCTTTGATTTGAGCCTTTGGTTTTGTTTGCCTAAGCTCTAGATAATTACTCTCTTTTTCTGGCATAACATATTCTTCAACAATTCTTTGTGTTGGGAAAGAATCTGTTCCTTGTCTCATTAATGGGAATAAAAATTTCCAGCCTAAGAATAAAACTACTAGGATTAATGGGATAAACCAATATTTCTTTGCAGCATCCCCGACTTTTACGAAAAATCCTGTTGTTGATGATTCTTCGTCTTGGCCTTCAAAGCTAGTGGAATTTTTTAATGTCGTAGTTGTTGGGATAGTTGTAGTTGCTTGGCTAGCTGTTACAACCAATGTCATTTTCTGAATATAGCTTATTGTCCCTATTTTTACTGATATCTCAAATGGATAATCTCCTGATGATGTATCTTTGGGAATGTTGAATGTGATTTTAATGTCAACTTTTTCTTCATAGCTTATTTTTCCAAGGCTTGATGGAGAGATCGTATACCAATTTTCATTTATTCCTGATATTTTGAACTCAACATTTTGCTGGTCACTTTTGTATTTGCTGTAAAATATTCCTCTATTTTCAGCTTGTTTTCCAGCTTCTACCTGGATGAATGATTCAAAATCATAAAATCCTGTTGTTTGAGTTGAGCCTGAGCCTCCCCATGTTCCACCACCTGAACCTCCTGATCCTCCACTTCCTGAACTAGATGTGGTTGTTGTAGTGATTGTAGTGGTTGTGGTTTTAATGGTTGTCATGGTGGTTGCAGTAGTTGATTGAACATTAACAGACCATTCTTGGGTATCATGCAAATAACTGTCTGAAACAACAAGTGTTATATTCTTGGTGCCAGTTGAGCTTGGCGAATAAGTCCAATTCTGGGAGGTTGATTTTTCTTGTCCATTCTCCAACCATCTGTAAGTTAAAGTATCATTATTGATGTCTGAACTTGTATGCTTGAATTGAATATTTTCATTAGTATGAATGTTTAATACCAAATTAGTTGGCTCATAACTGTTGATAATTGGTGCTTCATTACCTGGGATAATGCATTGACCAGCAACGCATTGCCCATTTGCTCCAAGATATTGTGTACAGCATGGGGGATCACAGTATTCTTCTCTTACAAGGCATTTGTTAACAGGGCACTGGGATGAGGGAGAAGTATCATAGCAATAATAATCCCTGTATTTTCCATTATAGCAGCCATCTTTGTAACCAGGATCCACACCGCAGTTGACTTTTTGGATAGTTGTTGTCGTGACTGGGATTGTGGTTGTAGTAGTTGATCCATCAGATGCATATAAATTATATTCCAAACTTGCGGAAGCGCTTGTATCCGCATATTTCACAAAAGCTTTGAAATATACTCCTCCAGGAGTTGATGTCGAAAATTTTACTGTCTCTTCTCCGGAAACTGGTAAATCGAATTGAGTTTTTGAAGCTGACACACTTGTTGGTATGCTGCTTATAGTCACTGAAACCTGAACTGAATTGGGATTTGAAAATCTATAATTTCCATTTCCAATATAAGTTGGGGAAACCACAGTCACAGCATTAACTGAAATTGCTGCTAAAAAAAGAATTAATATTCCCATGAAAAATATTTTTTTATTATCCATGTTATCAACTAATTTATCACTTTATAGGAGCAAAGATTTAAATCTTATCTCCATTCTCCTTCCTTCAATTGGCAAATGATAGTAGTTAATTTGTTTATTTCAGAAATAAAAAGATTTACTAGTTTATTGATAATAATTTTCTATATAACAGAAAGCAGCTTCGGTTCTGTTTCCCAACGTCGCCTAAATAAAATTGCCGCACATCCTCAATTATGATAAAAAATGATTTTATGAAATATAAAGGCAAATGTTAATTCTTGAATTTCAAATTAATTTTATGCCTAGAAAAAAGAAGGAAATAAACGCTAAAGTTATTTTGAAATTATCAAAAATCTTTGTTGCATTATCTATACTTTTTGCTCCAATTATAACATTTTGGAAGAAACCACTGCCAGATTTTGTTAATTTTGAATTTGTTACCAAATCTTTAATCGCATGTATTTATATAATTATTTTATATTTGAGCTTTGTTGAATAAGTTCTAATTCTCGGCTACTTTTTCAACAGAATTA
>CAYZVE010000160.1:0-2626 GCA_964481805.1 uncultured archaeon
CATATGCACCTCAAATAAAATTACAAGAATATATAGATGATGCGGTAGAACATGGATACAAATTAAGTAAAATAGATATAAATAAATCTATGGCTATAACTTGGAGAGTAGAGAATAAAAAGGTATATTTGCCATTTATGTCTATATTGGGGATTGGAGATAAGGCAGCTTATGAAATAGAACGAGTAAGAAATGTATTAGGTAAGGTAAGTAATTCATCACAGTTTGCTGGTATGGTTAATAGTCGTGCTTGTAATAAACGAGTAATAGAGTTGTTAGAAAAAGCAGGAGCATTTTCTGAGGATAACGATTACGATAAGGATATTTATAAGATAAAGTTATCTTCTGGGAGTGATATTATATTTAATATATATGAGAAAAAATTTAACTGTTTTGATTTTTCTGATAAATTAGATTATATATTTGTAAAGTATATTAATGAGGATGGCATTGCGTGTCATAGTATTTCAAAGAATTCTTTATTGCAATTAAAAGTAAATAATAAAGAATTGTATTCTAGGTTTCATAAAGGTGAACATATTTTTGCATATATTAAGCACGGTAAATTATTGAAAGGTGCTAATTTGAATGACATAGTTAGTTGTAATTTTAATGATATTTTTAAAGATACAGATATAAATGTTATACGGGGGTTATCATATAAGCAGTTAACAAAGTTAGGTAAATTAGACCAAGAGATAAAAAAATGTAATGCTTGTTTATTATCAAAAGAATGTAAGAAAGTAACTTGCGACGAATATTCTACTAATGTTGTAATATTAGGGGAGGCTCCAGGAGTACAGGAAGAATTACAAGGTAAACCTTTTGTAGGTGATGCAGGTATTTTATTGTTTGATAAAATATTTAAGAATGCAGACATTTCTAGAGACAAGTTTAGTATAATGAATCTTTGTAAACATTATCCAGTAGTATCACGTACACCAGATGAAACTCATATACAAATATGTACTGAGAGATGGTTAGACAAACAATTAAAAATTATAAAACCTATTTTGATTTTATCATTGGGTAGATTACCTGCAAGTTTTTTACAAAGTCAAAAGGTATCTATAACTAAAATTAGTGGTCAAACAGTATATAATGAAAGATATCAGTGCTGGATTTGTTATTCTGTCCACCCAAGTTATGTTCTTCACCAACACACTGAGGAAGCTAAGAAGTTATTTGTAGATTCTATTTATAATTTTATAGAAAAAATTGAAGGATTATCAGGTATATAAATAAAAAGAGGTAGGAACAATAAAGGAGAAACTATGAAATTTTTAATCTTTGCAGGAATAGCTCTTGTAGTACTTTTTGCTCTTATTATCTGTTATTCATGCTGTGCATTATCAAGCATGATTTCAAGAAAAGAAGAAGAAAGTAGGTCAGAATAGGAAATAAATAATGCTTATTGAAGATAAAGTATTTGATAAGAAATATCGGCCAAGGGGATTTAAGATGTTCTTTGGTAATACAGAAGTAATTTCTTCTATAAAAAAGATGTTAGGTAGAAATGGATTTCCTCATGCTGCTTTATTTCAAGGTTCTCCTGGTACAGGCAAGACAACACTAGCCAGAATAGTTTCAAAAAAGTTAGGCGCGGGCAGTTCTTCTATTTATGAACTAAATATGGGAAATACAAAAGATATTGGAACAATGAGATCTTTGATAGAACAATCTCAGTTTGGTGATATTTTTGGGAACAAGAAGGTTTATGTTTTTGATGAAGCTCATAAGCTTCTTGAGAATTCCCAAGAGTGTTTACTGAAACCTATCGAAGAACCACCTAGTCATGTTTATTTTATGTTTTGTTCGACAGACCCTGAGAAGATAATCCCTACTATAAGAGATAGATGTGCCGGTGCTAGATTTGAATTAAAACCTTTATCTTATGAAGAAGCAGATGAATTATTTATTTATATTAAGAAAAAAGAAAAGTTAGATTATGATAACAAGTTTAAAAAGTTAATTCTTAATCATAGTGATAGGGTGCCGAGACGTATTGTTCTTGATATGTATTTATGTAGAGATTCCAGTTATAAACAGGCAAAAGTTTTATTAGAAAATATAATTGACGGTGTTAGAGAGGAAATAGTAAGTTTAGCAAGATTATTTCTTGAACCGAGAAAATTATCATGGGTAAAAGTTATCCAAGCTATAAATGATTTGTTGAAACAGGAAGAGGCAGAAAGTGTTAGGAGAATGATGTATTCCTATTTTAGCCAAGTACTAAAGAATGCGAAAGATAATAAAAATGTAGAATATTGCACCGCAGTTTTAGATGTTTTAGATTCACCACTTGAATCAGGGAATGTAGGGGTAAGTGCTTTGATACATTTGCTCGGTAGATTATATTGTGGTACAGTAGGATAAAGGGAGGACAGTATGAAATGTTCAATTTGTAGTAGAAAGATCCCATTATATGGGAGCTCTAAACTGTCTATGACAGGCGAGGAAAATTTACATCTTTGTTCTAAATGTAAAGATATGATTAAAGAATTTATTGATGCAGCAAAAACTTCAATAAAAACTGAGCAGATAGCAACAAATGGGATTTAAAAAAGGAGGATTAATTATAAGTATTGTTTATAAGCGTATTAAAAAATACAATTAGTCAAAACTA
>CAYZVE010000161.1:0-2585 GCA_964481805.1 uncultured archaeon
GTACAAATATTTGGCACAATCTAATGCTTATTGGCTAATTATGTCCCACAGTCCTAAAAATGAGAACAAATTTAAGATTTAACTTTAATTAAATTATTATGCCAACAAAAGTAAAGCCTTGTTTTGAAGGAGAACCTTGTATTGAAGAAGGAAGTAAACTTTATCAGAGATTTCTGAAATGTTGGAATAGTGGTTCAAAATCATTATATATTGGAACTAATCTTAATGCTGTGACTAGATATGTTTATAGAATGATTTCATCAGAAATGTCACGTAATAGTTCTAGAGAAATCTCACTTGATAGTTTTAGCGAATGGGTTTCAACCCTAATTGAGGGGGGAATTATAACAAATCCTGATGATATGAGATTAAGTGGAAAATATTTACAAGAAGACGAATGATTTCTATTTTGTATACAGGCGATTAATAAATCTATTCTAAACTAAAAAGAGAGTATGAAATCAATTACCGCAATTTTACTATTAACTTTTTTGATCCCTTTAGTGTTTTCAGTAGAGGTCAAAGAGGAAATATATTCCGGATTTTCAACACACCCTTCATTTTTTTGCCCTATGGGTTCAATAAGGTGTGAGATGTATGAAACTATTGATGGGATGAACAGGAATGTTGCTCCGCCATTGCTTGTAAAGACTTGCAAACCTTTGGAAAATTGTGACTATATTAATAATATAGGAGGTTCGCTTGGATTCAGGTTATTGCCAGGGGATATTTGCCTTGCTTCAACAGCATTCAAAGGGTATAAGATATTGAATGTTGATTATGCGGCAACTACTTCTACCACAACAACCACTATAACAACCACTACTCAACCAGAAACTTACCAAAAAATTTGTGTTCAGACTTTTAGGGGCTGGTGCATAAAATGGAAAAAGTTTTACGACACTACTCCAACTCTTTCAACAACAACCATCCCAGATATTACGACTTCTACTACAGTTCCAGAATGTTTACCACTAAAGAGTTCATGTTTGGTTGATTCAGATTGCTGCTCAGGAAATTGTGAAACCATAAAAATATGCAAAAACCCAAGTATACACGGAGTTTGCCTTTATTCAAATGTTTTGAAAATTTGTTCATAGAAAATTTAATCGTAACTAAATAATGGTGAATAAAATTTTATTCAAAGTAGAAGAAAAATATGTTGGGGTATAAATTAATTATCAATAAGGTAGTAAAAATGTTTATTTTATCTAAAAAAGAATTTAAATTGTTGTATGAGTAAAAGAAGACTTTTCCTTCCGATTAATCTTTAAATCTTTATTGTTGTAACTATTAACTAATTACATTGGAGGTGTACTAAAGAATGAGTAAATTATTCGCAGGAATATTTTCTTTAGTTTTAGCAACACTTCTAGTAGGAACAGCAGTATTCGCTGACGTAGCAGTCGGTGAAACAGGAATAGGTGCACAGCCTGGGGATCAAGATCCTAGGATTTGTGTCCAGCACAGAGACGTTGTTATAGGAACACAAGCTGATCCAGTCGGAATTAATCCTTTCGACTATAGAACAGGTTTGTATGCATTTGCAGGAGAACAAATAAAATTTATAATAGTAGTTAGAGATCCAAATGGTGCTCTTGACATCGGTTTCCCAAAGATCAGAGTTGCAGGTGCTTCAGAAGTACTCTGTAACGAGATTCATCATCCACAAATTTCAACATGTGATGGTATGGGAGATCTAAAATTTGCAGAGCAATATGGTGACCTAGCAACAGACAGAGCATATGAATGTACCTTGACAGTCGAACCACAATGGGACGGTGAAAAAGAAGTCAAGATAACAGCATACAATTCAGCATTTGAACCAACAGATGGTACACATACAGAGACATGGTATTTTAATCCAGCTCTATCATTGAGTGTATCAACAAGCGACGGACAATCAATTCATTTTGAAGAAATGCCATATGGTGCTGATACACCAGAAGAAAGAACTGTTCACTCACTTAACAAGCTTGTTATTAAAAATACAGCTGAAGGTGGTGTGAATATGTGGATGTTCCTTGCAGGAACAGATCTATATGATCCAAGTGGTGCTTCAAAGTGTCCAGATACAAATCAATTGTCAATAAGCAATATGAAATACAGAGGTTGGACAGGAACAATGTGGACATCCTCAGAAGGATGGGAAGTAATGGGTAAATACGACCAAAATGACGACTGTGTTATGCCATTTAATTTGAATGGTTTAAGCAATTGTTATGGTGGTAAGCCAGTACCATATCCAAATACAGTGAATGTGCCAAATCCATTAGAGAATTTCTTGACAAACCAAGGAAAACTAGAAGTTGAATTTAAATTGACATATCCAATGCCATGTGTAGGAACTTTCACACAAGGTTCACTATTGGTATTCGGTAAAGCAGTTTAAATGAGTTGCTAAAATTGGAATAATTTTTTTTTATTTTATTTTTCCTTTCTTTTTTTGTAAAGAATTATTTAGAGAAATTGATTTTGTCGTTAATTATTTTTTTATCTTTCTAAAAATTTTGCCTTTGCCACAATATAATACTTTTGGTCAAGAAGGTTTGAGGAAGTAATTTAATTAAATTCTCACAATTCCT
>CAYZVE010000162.1:0-2584 GCA_964481805.1 uncultured archaeon
CATGGCCGGAGAAGCAGGAAGCCACCTTCGATAGATGGTGGTAGTTCACATGCTTTTAGTTACTCAACATAAATTCCAGGTTTCCCGAACTTGGCTCTTTTAGCTTTACCTTCGGGATCATAATCAGGCTTAGCAGAAGATTGTATGCTGACTTCTTTCTCAAAAATTTCTTCAAAAATTTCTTTTGAGGAATTGAAATTCTCAAATTCTGGCGGAATAACATAAATATAAATTTTCTTTACATTCCCCTTGACTAAATCCAAAACATGCCTCACATCCTCGATTGTTTTTCTGACAGATTCCTCGTTTTTTTCTGCTTTCTCGTCTATCAGTTTTTCATCTTCTTTAGGCCATTTCTGGATTGATATAAGATTTTTCTCCCCAAGTTTTTCCCATATCTCTTCACATGTGTGCGGTGCAAACGGAGTAAGCATCATCAGAAGTTTTTTGTAAGATTTTTTAACTGGGTACTTATTCAATTCATTCGTCAGGGTAATTAATTCTAATATTGCTTTGTTCTGTTGAAGATTTTTCATTGCTTCAGTAACTTTCTTAATTGTCTTTTGTGTTATGCTTTGAATATATTTTTCCTTATTATGCTTTTTCTCAAGCAACTCATATATAGAAACAACTCTGTCCAGGAGTTTGACCATACCTTGCATATCTCTGTCAGACCATTCTATGGCTTTGTCTGGGGCAGCCATTGCCAGAAGATAGACCCTTAAAACATCAACACCGTATTTATCAATTATATCCCTGGGATCGATTGTATTGCCTTTGGATTTGGACATTTTTACTCCACCCTTCTGAACCATGCCCTGATTTAATAATCTCATGAAAGGCTCATCAAAATCTAGCAAATCCAGATCATGTAAGAATTTTGTTATAAACCTTGAAAACATGAGATGCCCGACAGCATGTTCTGTCCCGCCAATATATTGATCAACCGGCAGCCAATAATTGATGATATTTTTGTCAAATATATCTTTTTCATTCTTAGGGTCAGGGTATCTCAAAAAATACCAAGCACTATCAACAAATGTAGTCATAGTATCTGTTTCCCTTTTAGCAGGGCCACCGCATTTTGGACAGGTTGTATTAAAGAATGCTTTATTAGTAGCAAGCGGCGAGATTACTTTGGCATGGAAATCAACATCCAAAGGAAGCCTAAGCGGCAAGTCTTTTTCTGATAAAGGAACTATTCCGCATTTTTCACAATATATTATTGGAATGGGAGTACCCCAATATCTTTGTCTGGAAATGCACCAGTCACGAATTTTATAATTGACTATTTTTTCAGCAAGCCTTTTTTTGATTAAGAAATCTCCTATAGCTTTTATTGCTTCTTCAGTTTTTATCCCATTAAATTGCTGGGAATTAGTTATGATACCGGGTTCTGTATACGCTTGTTCCATTTTTTCTTCTTTCAGTTCTTCTCCTGTCGGGTTAGTAACATTCTTCATTTTTATCTTATATTTTTTGGCAAATTCAAAATCCCTTTGATCTTGGGTTGGAACTCCCATTACAACTCCAGTCCCATATGACATGATAACATAGTTAGCAATCCATAATGGAATTTCTTCTTTTGTTACTGGATTGATTATGTATCTCCCACTGAATATACCTTTCTTTTCCTTTTCTTCTGATACCCTCTCAAGCTCTGTCATCTTTTTTGTTTCTTCCTTGAATTCATCAACAACTTTTTCATACTTTGTACCTTTAACTAACTTGTTGACTAAAGGATGTTCCGGTGCTAAAATCATGAATGTTATCCCAAAATAAGTATCAGGCCTTGTTGTAAAACAAACCACTTCATCATCACTGTCTTTAACTTTGAATTTTAGATTAAGCCCTTCACTTCTGCCAATCCAATTTCTTTGCATGGATTTCAGTTTTTCAGACCATTCTATTTTATCTAAACCTTCCAGCAATTGATCAGCATAATTAGTTATTTTAAAGAACCATTGGTCTATATCTTTTTGAATAATCTCTGTATCACATCTCCAACATTTACCATCTTTAACATCTTCATTTGCTAAAGTAGTTTTACATTCAGGGCACCAGTTTCCCGGAGCTTTCTTCTTATAAGCTAATCCCCTCTCATACAATTTTAAGAATAACCACTGATTCCATTTGTAATATTCTTCATGGCATGTTGTAATTTCTTTGCTCCAGTCATAGCTTAATGATAATGCATCGAATTGTTTTTTCATTGTTTCAATATTTTGGGCAACGCTTTTTTGGGGATGAATGCCTTTTTCTATTGCAGCGTTTTCTGATGGCAATCCGAATGAGTCCCAACCCATTGGATATAGGACATTGAACCCATTCATTCTCATAAACCTAGCAAAACTATCGCCAATTACATAATTTCTGGCATGGCCAACATGCGCAGCCTTTCCTGAGGGGTAAGGAAACATTTCAAGGATATAATATTTTTTCAAGGACTTGTCATTTTTCGTTTGGAATATTTTAGAGTCTAACCATTTCTTTTTCCATTTTTCTTCTATTTTTTTATGGTTTTTGGCAACTGTAGCAATAAACATCACTTTCCTTGTTTAATATTAGATAAAAGAACATATAT
>CAYZVE010000163.1:0-2584 GCA_964481805.1 uncultured archaeon
TTCAATCAGACGGTAAGATTTTAATAGGCGGGACATTTACCACTGTTGGTGGGGTGATAAGAAACCATATTGCAAGATATATGAGAGAAGGGGATAGGTCTTTTACTTGTATCACTGCTGACAGTTCTATGGTATATGTTTATGACCAATATGCTCTATCATTATGCAAAATAGACCCAGAGACTATGACTATTGTAATGGAACAAATCATTGGTTCATTTAATATAAAATATATGGCTGTTGATAATACATATATTTATGTTTACGATCAGGATAATGCTATCATTAAAAGATATTTTAAAGATACTTTTGCTTTTGATAAGGATTTGTATAATGGTGCAGGATTATATTTATCTAACCTTGAGGCGGTGAACTAAGTATTGAAAAATGGTATCACAGGTTAGCTGTTAGAAAATATGATGCAAAAGGTTCAGACTGAGTATGAAAAATTATCACAAAAGATAGAATAATATGGCATACAAATTTATAACTAAACCAGCTAATTTGACGAATTATAAGAAGATTTTAAAAAAATAGTTGACAAATGTCAACAGTAGATCTTATAACTTGGGAAGAATTCACAGAATATATGTCAATATATAGGTGCCCTAACTGTGATTTAAGAAAACCAAGTTGCTGTGAACCTAGATGTATGGGTTGTTGGTCTGAATATATTGTAGCTTGTTGTATGAGTAGTGAATACAAAAAGTAAGATAAATGATACAGTCAGAAGAATTTGAAGATAAATTATTTTCTACGATAATTGAACGAGCGAAAACTGGTAAAAAACTATTCAAAGAACAAATTCGGAAGTATGTTAACATTGTTGATTGGATTGTAAATGGGATTGGTTTACAGAGTCTTTACGAGCATCCTAGAGAGTATCAGATAATAAGAGACTTTTTTATGTTACGTTGTCCTAAATGTAATGAGAAAACAGATGAAGATTGTTTTGATAAAACAATAGAAGAAATGAAGCAAGAAGTACTGTTAGAATTAGATTATGAAAAAGAAATAATGGTATGCCCAAAATGTAAATATGAAGTACACCGTATGAAATTTAATACACTAGTTCTATGTGTTGGTATGAGAAGTGGTAAAACTGTAACAGCTTCTATGATTGGAACATTTATATTTTATCTAACTCTAGTATATCCAGATGTTGATAAAAGACTTCGGTTAATTCCTGGACAAAATTTAAGAGCTTCTATGGTATCTACTGCCGCTAAACAAACAGAGAAAACAGTATGGGCTGATTTTAGATCTTTATTAAAAAATAGTATTGATAGTAGAATATCAAAAATAGTAGGTGGAACGTATGAGGAAAGGGAAATAGATTCTCATACTAAAGAGTGGAAAGTCGGTAACGTGGATTTTATGTCGCTCCATTCGAATTCCGGTTCACTAGCTGGCGGCACAGGTATATTTATAGTGTTAGAAGAATATTCAAGATTTAATTTAGGAGATTCATCTAGGAGTGCAGATGAAGTTCATGCAGTCCTTGAACGTAGTTTAAAGACTACTCGTAGTTTAGCTAAGACATTTGTAGATGATATGTTTACACTTATGGTAATAATAAGTTCTCCATACTATATTGCTAATGACCCTACCATGATTTTGATATATGGTCGAGGTTATAAAGGTGCCAAAATAAAATATGGGAAGAGTGAACGTAATAACAAGTTATGTTATCATTATCCTACATGGGAGTTTAATAAATTCTTAACAAAAGAGTTATGTGCTGAAGATGAAGATGAAGGGGAAGATCAATATCTATTTGAGAGAGATTATGGTGCGAATCCACTTACAACAGAAAATAGGTTTTTTGAATATTTAGATCCAATAAAAAAATCTATTGTAAAAGATAAGGGGATAGCTTTTGATTATTCTATTGTTGATATAGGTAAGGAGAAATTTTGGACAGCAAAGGTAAAAAAATTAGGAGTAATGTGGGGTAAAGAATATTGTATTCATGTAGATCTAGGTTTATCTAAAGATATTTTGTCAATGGTATTTAGTAGAGTTGAGAATGGCATAGCATATATAGATGGTATTATGGCTATTAAGCCTAGAAAGAAAATTCAAGTATGGATAGATACTCCATATGAAATAATAAAAGAAGTAAAAGATAAGATAGCAATAAAATTTGTAAGCTATGACCATTGGCAATCAGTATCTGCGATACAAAATATTACAAAATTAGGGATACAGAATGGTTATAGAAGTGTAGGAGAAAAGGAACTAGTTTCTTTGAAACAACTTTGGTATGCGAATAGTGTAGTATTAGTTGATAACGAAGATAGTGATGTGCTAACAATGGTATTAGAAGAGGCACAAATGTTAAATAGGGTAAACGGGAAGCTTTCCCATACAGATATATTATTATCTATAGCAGGGTCTGTAACTGCTTCTTATCATGGCATAGATTTTAAAAAAGTGAATAAACCAGTTGCTAATCCATACGATGCATTTAGAAATTTTGAGGTGCAGTCGTCGCATGTGCAAAGACTTTAGTAGGAATAGGAAAAAGAAAAGGAGAAAAATATGAAAAACGATCCACACGACAGGTTTTCAAAGTTAAATA
>CAYZVE010000164.1:0-2548 GCA_964481805.1 uncultured archaeon
CATTTCAACTTTTTCCAACTCTTCATTAGCATAATCTATATATTCTTGATAAATTTCAATACCTATATATTTTCTATTAAGTTTTTTAGCTACTATACAAGTTGTTCCAATACCAACAAATGGGTCTAAAACAACATCGTTTTTTACTGAAAACATTCTGATTAATCTATACGGAATTTCTTCTGGAAAAGAAGCAGTTCTCCTTCCTAAATTATTTTGTGAACAACCTCTTATTTCCCATATTTGAGAAAAATATTTATCTCTTTCTTCTTTTGTATATTGACTATCATAACGATTTTTGTCTTTCGGCAGAAATTTTCTGAGGTCTCCTTTTCTGAAAATTAAGATAAATTCGCAGTCCAGAGTAATATAAGCATTTGGTGGCAAGAACCCCGACCCCAAAAAAGCATTAGGTTTATTAGTTGGTTTCTTCCATAAAATAAAGGGAAGTGTTTTAAATCCAATTTGTTCACAAATCTCAATTATTCTAGCATGATTTGGATACAGTTTGAATTTTCCGTTTATAGAACGTGTTGCATCCCCTATATTTATACAAAGAATGCCGCCATCTATTAGAATATCATAACACTTCTTCCAAAATTTTGTAAGAAAACTATGCATTTCATCGTAAGTTTTACAATTGACTTTTTCAAATATTTTATCCCACATTTCTATCATTGGATAAGGTGGAGATGTAACAATTAAATGAATAGTTTTATCTGAAATCTGTTTCAAAATATCTAGTTCTCCCTGCTTTTCCAAATATATCTTATTGAGTTCAATCATTTTTTTCTTTTCTCCAATCACAAGCCTCTTCAATTTTTTTTCCTCATTTTTCTTCGGTAACATTTTGCACATAGCGTTGAATTAACTTTGCCATCCCAATAAGTTTTCATAGTTTTATAATTATATTCTTTGCCACATTCGTCACAACACTTTCTAACTTTAGTCTCACTTCCAATTATTTCAATATCTAACTTTGTCATGCATACACGACAAAATTTAGCGTTAAAATCATTCTTAGCCCCACATTTAGGACAATATCTAGCTGAAATACTAAATTGCTTACTGGATTGTTCACGTCTAACCGTCCGAATGTTCATTTACAATTCACTCCTTTATGGATTGATTAGCACACTGTCCCTAATAAATGTTTCGTTTAAACAATTTTTATTGTGTAAAGTAACGATTTGTCTTTTTTGCATTCGTTTCCCAACGGAGTAAAAAATTTTTATACCTTTCCATAAGTGGTCGCATAGCTTTATTTGTTGATTTTGGATGGTTATCATCAATTACTATATCTCGTATAATTGGAAATTCCTTCGGGTCTATTAAACCAATATTATCCGCAAAAAAACGATGGTCAACCGTAAATCGTAGTCCAGCAGTTTTCTTAATTAAATATCCAGTAGTCGTTTGGTTGGGATACTTATAACAAATTCTAAATCCTCGTTCCTTACTTTCTTCTAAAATTTTCTTGTCCAACTTCCACATTGTTACTATTGTATCACTATCAATTATAATTATCCAGTCGCCCTCTGAAACATGATTCAACGCTAATGTTCGAGCTTCATATTGATGAACAGGACTTTCTAACAGAAAAAGTTTTATAGTTGATTTAGATTTCTTTGCAAAATCCCAAATAATTTCTCTCGTTCCATCATTAGAATGGTTTGCTGGATGGTCTACTCCAATCCAACGACTATCAAAACAGTAAATCCCATCAACATATCCATCAAGACTCTTAAGACAGTCCTCAATAACTTCAGCGGCATTAAAAACACAAATTAAAGCAATTATTCGCATTGAATGAAATCACATCTCAATTCGGGATAATTACTTTTTAGATTTAGTTTTTAAAGCCAATGCTACTTTTGAAAGGTATCCATCAGTTAGACTTGCTCTAACATGATATTGTATATCTTCTAATGCTAATCCAAGAGAAAGCCAGAAGAGTTCTGCATTTGGAAATTGTGGAATTGTTATTGGTAATCCTATACTCTGAGCTATTGGAACTGTTCCGAAGTAGATTACGCCTAAAAGTCCTATCCATGCATGATGCAAAAAGTTCAAAGTTTTCGCCAGTAATTTCAAAGCGAATGTCTTCTTTCCGTCACCGTATTTTTTCCCAAAGTATTCTAACATATCCTCATCAAGTTGAGCACCAAAGCAGTTACCAGCTAACCAGCCTATCAGAAACCATGTTCCCTCGAAGACCGTGCGGGGCACAGGCAATTGACTTATTATATTATCCAATATTTCTCCTATATTCATTTTTTCACCTTAAAAAAGTAAGAGGGAAACCAACTATTTAAAGGTTGCGGTTTCGTTTACCTTTAAATATTTTCACCATTCGTGAAATGGAAATGTTCATTATTTAACGAACTATCACTATTTAACGAACTATCACTATTTGTGATAGTAAAGATGAATATTTAAAGGTTTCGGATATGATTGGTTAAACTGATTATTTTATTCTTAAATATGGTTCCTAAGCTCCAATAGTTCCAAAGGCTGTACAGCTACCACAAGAACCTTGGTTTCTTAT
>CAYZVE010000165.1:0-2540 GCA_964481805.1 uncultured archaeon
ATGAAAGATGTTAAGACTCTTAGTGATGCTTTAGTCGTGGCTCAGAATATTCTTTTTGATTTTAAAGAAAAGAATATCCCTCTGAAGGTTGATGAAGCTAAAGCATATACCACTGAGTTGTCTGACTTCATTTTTGCATTTATTTCTAATGACAATTTTGAAGTGGGGGATATTTATACCCTTACTGCCAAAGATAAGCTTGACGCTATACAAAGTGCCAGGGAAGAAGAAAAGAAGACTGCTGAGCAGAAAGTTTCGGAAGTTTCTGTCGAATTAGCTAAAAAAGAAGATGCTATTAAAGACCTTACTCAGAAAAATGAGCAGGCCACCACACAAATTGAAGAACTGAAGACTATTGAAAAGACAAAAACCATTGAAGCTAGCATTTCTAAGTACATGAACGACCTTAAGTTAGCTGGGGTTGATTTTTCTGATGCTCCCCTAATGGAAAAGGCTGTTAAAGACATTGTAAAAGCATCTATTGATGATGAAAAATCTCTTGGAGACTTCAAAACCGAGCTAATCGCCAAAGCTAAACAAAAAGTTTTGGAAAATGCCTCTAACGTAATGGGTGGAGGTTCCGGTGGAACAAACCCAGGCACCAAATCCTTGTTAGAGGAATTAGATGCGGCCGCAGAGTCTTTGAAAGAAGGTAAATAATGCAAAAATTAAAACCTATTAATGCAAATGATAGTGATTTTATTTCTTATAAGTTTGTAGGTTCCACATCAGTTCAAGAAGGACAGTTTTGTGCTGTTGCCAGTGCTGATCAGTGGACAAACTATATTACCGCTTATTCTGGTAATATTTTAACCACAGGTACTAATGTTAGTGTTGCATCTATTATAGGGCAAACACTTGCCGCTAAAAAGTACTTTCCTATTCTACACTACAATCCTGACATTGAATCTATTGTTGCCACAGTTGATCAGAATACTTATGTAACCGGATATTTTGGTCGTCAGGCAGAATTTCACGTAACATGTGTTGAAAGTGGATCATTGGGTTCATTTACTACAGGATGTTATGTTTGTATTGGAAGCACCGGTAAATTAGTCCCCGAAGGCAAAACAAAAGCCACAGAAATGATTTATGGCTACTGTCTTTCTACTATTAACTCTACATGGCTGCGCGTTCAGGCGTTATAAGGAGGCCACACAATGTTTAAAAAATTAGAGAGCGTGGCTTTTATTACCCCGAAAAATAAAATTTCGAGTGGTTTAGATAAACGCTATGAACTGTATCAAAAAGAAAAAGATATTCTCAAGGCTAGTTTTGCTAATTTTGGTAATGTTATGGACTGGAATGATCCTGGTATTCAGGGTAAACTTCAGGACATCGCTAAAAAGGTTGTAAATGTAACTGTTGATCGTGCAAACCAAAACGATTTAATTAGTTCTTTGCTCCCCACTGAATTTATTGATCCAGGGGACACTTATGTTTTTAGAGAGATATATGGTCCAGCAATTTTTACTGGTACCTACGGTGCAGCCGTTCAGATGTCTCGTCCCCAGTTTGGTGAATATACTGCCGTTACTAACTTAAAAGAAGTTGGTGTTCGTCTTGAATTAACCTCAATTCAGACCGGCAAATATTCTGCTTCCGAAATTGGTGATTATGTTGGTGAGTTAATTCCCGCCTTTCGTAATCGCATGCTGTTTACAAATACTCTTGCTGGTATGTCTGTTTATCAGGCATCTGGTGCTCAGTATGTTAGTGGTGTTGGACTTGCTGTTGGCTCCATGTTATCTGCTATTGACGCTTTGTCAGACACTAACGAGCCTGCTGTTATAATTGGTAGACGTAAAGCTGTTGCTCGTTTATCATCCAACACAGGTTTCTCAAATGAAACCAAAAGAGAATGGGAAACAAAAGGTCAGGTTGGTAATTATGCCGGTATTCCTGTAATGAAAGTTAATTCTTTCACTGATCAGGATTATGGCACCATTTATCCTATGCCCGAAGATGAACTATGGATGTTTTCTGAAGCTCCGGCTGGTCGTATTGTTATGACCGGTGCCCTAAGAACTTCAAGTGAAACTGTCCCCCGTTCGGAGTCTTTCAATCTTTATTTTAGATTTGATGATGGTGTTGGTATTTGGCATACAGATCGAATTGTTCGTATTGCCGCAATTAGTTAATAAAAAATAAAGGGGAGAGGTTTGTCCTCTCTCCTTTTATAGAGGAGTAAAAGATGTCAGAGAATACAGTTTCACAAGAATCCTATGCCAGAATTTTAGCACAGCTTGAAGATACACAAAAACAGAATGATATATTAAGAGGGGATAACCTCTTTGTTGGCATTAGATGGTATGGTGATGGAGGTTATGCTATTGGCTTAGCAAAGCCCATACGAGGATTAAGACGGGTTACTTTTAATCAAGGCAACCCCAATCAAATGGCGATTATTAATTTTGAAGATTGGCTTCGTTTGGATACTACCGAAGAAAAATTAGGTGGTGTTATTGTTCGTGATGATTCTATTATTGATACTCTTGGAATTAAAGGTTATATGGTTGGCGATGCAGATAAAGAAGTAA
>CAYZVE010000166.1:0-2502 GCA_964481805.1 uncultured archaeon
CAACTCCAACCTTCAAGTACTACATAAACACCAAAGGTGAAAAGAGCAGATGGACTAAGCAGAAAGGCCAGATAGACAGGGATGTAAGAGTCGTTAAGAATGGCGAGACCAGAGAAGTCAGCAGTATGAAGATAACCAGTTTTTGCGTGGATCATTCCCTGCCTGGCGCTATGGGTTATGTTGTTGAAACATCTGATAAGACTATTGCATATACCGGTGACATAAGGTTTCATGGCAGGCATCCTGAATTGAGCAATAACTTTGCTGAGAAGGCTGCTGGTTTTGATCCCGACATTTTGCTGTGCGAAGGGACAAGAGTGGATGAGACAGAGAACAAAACTGAGGAATGGGTTGAGAAGGAATGCTGCAAAGTTGCCAATGATACTAAAGGTTTGCTGATGGTTAATTACCCCGCAAGAGATCTTTCAAGGATTCTAACTATGTTCAATTCCAGCGGGGATTGTAACAGGAAACTGGTTGTTGATTTCAAGCAGGCTTTGCTTCTGGACTCGATGAACGAGCTTGGCTATGGCCCTAAACTGAAGGATGTTCTTGTTTATGCCCAGCCGAAGAACTGGTATCTGATCAATCATGGTGATGCCCCTCCTAACCAGGTGGAGTATGATTATGTTAAATGGGAAAGGGATGTTTTGAGGCTGGATAATCTGGTGAAGACAAAAGACCTCAAGGAGAAACAAAAGGATTATATGTTCTTTTGCAGCGACTTTTCCATAGGGAATTTGGTTGAGATTAAGCCTGTTGAAGGCAGCAGGTTTATCAGGAGCATGTGCGAGCCTTTTGATGATGAGATGGCTATTGACAGGGAGAGAATAGGCAACTGGTATGACCACTTTGGAATTGGCAAGGATAAGAGACATCAAATTCACTGCTCAGGTCATGCTAATGGATTGGATTTGAAGAAGATGATTGAAGTTATTAAGCCTAAGACTGTTGTTCCTATTCATACTGAACATTCGAATACGTTCAAGAAGTTTGTAAGAACTACTATAACACCAGCTGAAA
The DNA here is from genome assembly GCA_964481805.1 of uncultured archaeon. GTDB lineage: Archaea > Aenigmatarchaeota > Aenigmatarchaeia > CG10238-14 > CG10238-14 > CG10238-14. The sequence goes on from CAYZVE010000166.1 coordinate 1,024, forward strand.
AGAAGGAATATGAGTTATAGCATAAATAATACTTTTAATTTTTGAAAAAGTAAATAATAATTGGGTTGAAAAAATGACTGATTTTAACCAAATCTTGAGAGATGGAAAGATTGTCGATAATAAAAGAGTAAAATCTCTCAATATGAAAGAGGTTTTAAAGACAATTGCTCAAGACTCAGAAAGTTTCAAGTGTGCGGTTGGCTACTTCTACATTGAAGGTTTGGTTGAAATAATAAATTCCTTGAAGGATCTAAAGGAAATCAAAATATTGATGGGTTATGAAACAACAAAACCAACAAAGGAACAGTTAATCAAGGTTTTTAAGGACAAATTTAATGAACTTGAAGAAAATGACCAAATAAAACCCGCAATAAAATTGTTTTATCAATTAGTCAAAGAGTATAAAACATTAAAAGTAAAGGTTTATTTTGGAGACGAGAAGAATCCTGAGAGATTGCATAGTAAAGCATATTTATTTTTAAGAAATTTTACTACAACGGATTTACTTAATAGGTATAAGGCAGGAGTTGTCGGTTCTTCTAATCTAACTCCCAGTGGATTAGTGGGGAACACAGAATTAAACATAATAATAACAGAGCCAAAAGAGTTAGAAGATGTTGAAATTTGGTTTGAGAATCTTTGGAGTAAGGGAACAGAAGATTTTGAAAAATTAAAAGTCGCTGAAGCAATTGCCGAAGCTATTGAGAAGTCAAAGTTTAAAGACGAATTAGCAAATACTTTCATTTATATTGAACCTAAAGAGTTTTTCAAAATACTTATCAAATTTTTGAACGCCGACTATCTTTTTGAAGAATTCAAGAAATCTAAACTATTACAATTTCAATATGTTGATTTTGTCAGGGCATTAAACAATTTTAATAGCAAGGGATACAGGGGTTGTTTTATAACCTCTTCTGTAGGACTTGGCAAATCATATGTTGCTTCTCAAATAGCAAAATACTTCATAAATAATGGAAAAAAAGTATTAGTAATTGCTCCTGCTGGGTTAGTTTATAATGAAGATCAATGGCCTAGATACCTAAAAGAGTTTGATATTTTTGATAAAGTTACTTTGGCCTCAATGGGAGATTTACAAAAAAGGCCAGATATATTCAGATTTAAGAAATATGTAAAGAATTTCGGTTTAATAATTGTTGATGAAGCTCATAATTATAGGAATCCTGATGCATACAGAACGAGAAATATAAAGAAAATAATTGATGAAAATGGAAACTCAAAAGTTTTATTCCTGACGGCTACACCAGTCAATACAAGTCTTGATGATTTGCTGAATCTCGTTAAATTATTTTATAGAAAGGGGCAGAGCTTATTATTTGATAAATTAGTGCGGGAGTTAGGCGATTTAATCAACCTATTCAAGAACAAAGAAATAGAAAAATTGAAAAAAGTGGAAAAAGAAGAACTCTCAAAGGTTCAAGAAGAAATAGAAAAAGAAATGTTTGTTAAATCAACACGAGA
>CAYZVE010000167.1:0-2490 GCA_964481805.1 uncultured archaeon
ACGCTTAGTATGGTTTCCTTTCTGTTATTATTTTAAGAGTTGAAGGTAGTTTAATCAGTTGAGTTAAAATGGTACGGTTTTGATAGATATTTGAGATTATTTTTCAGGTAAGTACTTTCGAAAGTGTTCCGGAATAAGTGAAAAATAGTATCAGAATTTATTGTGGGTCTTTTATACATTTTTTCTCGTATATTTGGTAAGGGGATTGAAAGCAACAGGTATTTTCAATTATTTAAATTTTAATAACACACTGTTACTTTATAATGGTAAATTGGTGCTGGTATGGAGATATCCGTTGTAATCCCTATTTTAAATGAAGAGAAAAACATAAGGCTTCTTTACGATGAATTGAAAGGCGTCTTGGACTCCTTGAAAAAAAAGTATGAGATTATATTCGTGGACGACGGCTCTGCTGACGGCAGTTATGATGAAATGAAAAGAATCCATGAGTCAGATAAAAATGTCAAGGCAATAAAGCTCAGAAAGAATTTTGGCCAAAGCGCTGCCCTTCAGGCTGGGTTTGATTATTGCTCTGGGGAGATAGTCGTATCAATGGACTCTGACTTGCAGAATGATCCTCATGATATTCCAAAGATGATGCTTGAGATGAATGGCGTAGACTATGTTTGCGGCTGGAGGAAGAAAAGAAGGGACAGTTTTTCTAAAAAAATTATGTCCAGGATTGCTTCCATGATCAGAAGGCCGTTTATTGGGACAAAGCTTCATGATTTTGGATGCACCTTGAAGGTTTACAAGAAAGAGTGCGTCAAGGATCTGGAATTGTACGGGGAGATGCACAGGTATATTCCTCCTTTGCTTGATTGGAAGGGGTACAGGAGCATAGAAGTTGAAGTTAACCATAGGAATAGAAAGAATGGCAAAACCAAATACAACTGGAAGAGAATGTTCAAGGGATTTATGGACATGATAAATGTCTGGTTTTGGCAGAAGTATTCTCTGAAGCCTTTGCATATATTTGGCGGTCTGGGAATTATTTCCGGGCTTATTGGAATTGTTGGCGGCTTAAGTGCATTTTATCTGAAGTATTTTCACAAGGTGGATTTATCTAACACTGCTTTGCCGTTATTTGCTGTTTTCATGGTGATGCTTGGAGTGCAGTTCATGATTTCAGGCATACTTGCTGATATTGCTGTTAAGAATTATTATTCCCAAAATAAGAGGAAGCCTTATAATGTAAGGGAAGTGCTTGAGTAAGCCCGCTCTTTTGTATGTCAGTGGGCGGAAGTTGAAAATTTCAATCATTTTTTGTCATTGAATTCTGTTTTTAATACCTTTATTCTCTCACCAATTAATTCAAGCATTTTTTCATCTAATTCATCAATTACTAACTTAATTTTGGTCACAAATTCCCTAGTATTATTTATCACAATATTTGTATTTTTGTAGGTCATAGATATTCCATACTGAACTGTTTCTCTAGCCCTCTTAACTTTCCAAAAATAATTGATGTATTTCTCTCCTATTATTATATCTTCAATTTTGTCCTTCTTTTGTTTTAGCTCATTAAATTTTTTGATTAGCTCTTTTCCCAATTGTTTTCCAAAAAAATATTCCAAAACAACTGCGGTAGTGACATGTTCCTTACTTTCCAGCCCTATTTTTGCAAGCAGGCTCGAAGCTGAATGATACATGGCATAATAAGCTGCAATGACAACCCAGTCATCATGTTCAAGTTTATTCAAATCTGACATAACAATAAGGTTATGGTCTGCTTTTTTGATATGTCCAAGACTCAGATAATTGTTTGGTTTTGTTATTCTTAGGCCTCTCCCCCCACTGGTTTTTTTTAGGGATTTTATTATTATTTCTTTGGGGGTCATTCTTTAAACACCATATTCACAAATTTTTCAACACCATACAAAATATAATGATCTTTGATCACATCCTTGATTATAGGTTTATCTTTTTGGTTTTTAAACTCATTAGAATCCATCAGTATTGGATTAATTTCCTTCCCATATTTCGCATAAATTTCCTTTGTTATTTTATCAAGTTCAATTTCACCTTGGCTTATTACTAAAATGTCGATATCACTCTTTTCTGTCGCAGTATTTTTGGCATAAGAACCGAAAAGTATAACAGTGATATTTCTAGAAATTTGTGTTATAGAATCTGTAAAATCGTTCAGGATTAGTTTCAACGTTTTGTTTTTTTCATAAAATTTTTCTTTGCTTTCAATTTCACTTAATTTTATTAATATTATTGTTTTTTCTAACTCTAGGTTTAATGAGCAGGCCCAGGACTTTCCGATAATATTTTTTGTTATTATTTTGTCTTTGGATAGTCTGTTCACAATTCTGTGCACGAATGAGTAATGTTCCCCTAGATTTTTCGCTATTTCATTGATTGTGAATTCCTTTTTTATGTCTTTAGCTAATAGACTGATTATTTTTGCTTCAAGCCTCATTATATCACTTTTTATGATAATATTATCACTATTAGTTATATATAAAGCCATCGGTTTTTTTG
>CAYZVE010000168.1:0-2484 GCA_964481805.1 uncultured archaeon
TAACTTCAACACCAATTAAAAATTTTGCTTGAGCATCAGACATTTTATTTTGTTATCCTAAAAAATATAAGTGAACTAAATTAATAAGATTATTCAATGTTAAAAGAGCCGCTGCCCTTCTTAGTCTCTTTATTAAAAGATGCTTTCCAATTTTTTATAAATTCGTCCAGCAAATGGTCATTTTCCAATATATACTCCCAGTTCTGTGGCCTTGGGGACGGCCCCTCTGGACCTGTAACCCACTCGTAAAACTCAAGCCAATGGCACATGAGTAACTGCATACTGTTAAGATGAACGCTAGAAAAGTACGAAACCCCAAAGTCCTTGCAGTAACGGTATCGTACTAAATTTTTGTGTTTTCTTGCGAATCTGCGAAAAAATGAATTGATCCACCACGCATAAACAAAGAGAAAATACTAAAAATTTTGATACTAATATCGCGTGATTTTAAAAATGCTTCTCTATCTTTCCAAAGTGGTCGTTCCATCTCACCCTCCTTGACAAATAGACATTCTGGTGCCAAAAATTTTAGTTTTTGCATATTGGCTTGTTCTTCTAAACAAGAGCTAAATAATTGCAAATACCTAGCATTTAATTCTAGGTATTCTTTGTTCAAAGATTCAATCCCAGAAAAAATTTGAAGTGCCCTGTCTAATAATGCTGTCCGTTTAGTTTCTAAATTTTTCTTCTTAGACTTTGAATGTTCATCTAGTGCACCGAGTTCGTTCTCAATATCTTGAATTTCTTTTCTAAAATCATTAAAGTCATTTGTGATACTTTTTAGCTCATCGGGGATCTCGTCCAACCTCAAATCATCCTGTGCTGTCCAAAGACCATTATTAACTTTAACCCTCGCGCCGTTTTCACTAATCTCGGTTGGTCGTGCATAAATTGCAGCCAACTGTGCCTTCGTCTTAATCCTCCCCTCACTAAGTCCTTGTGAATAGTATTCAGCATAGATTCGGTCAGATTCGGTTGTTAAATCTAAATATGGCCACTTAAAGATTATATCACCAATTCCATCAATATATATAATCTGATCCCCTCTTCGAATGTTGGCCGCTAATTTTTCATCTTCAGCATCTTGTATTAAAGCTTCCGATTCTACTGTTTGTTTAATTTTTTCCTCAAATTTTTTATCTACTTTTGACATAATAATTCCTCAATTAATTTATTACTCTTTTTACTGTTACTTCTCTTTTGATACTCTTTTTTGCATATTTTACAAACAAATCCAACACCAAGCTTTTTAGTTTTGTCTTTATGAAATTCAGAAATATCTTTTGCTTCTTCACACTTTGTACAAATCTTTTTCATCTGTTATTTCCTTTTATAAAGGGTGAACAGCTAAGTACACCCTTTAATTATTAACAATACTAACTGTAAATCGGGGGCAGACCACTACCAACAATACTAACCGTTTGACTTGAAAATTTCAGTTCCAAACCTGCCGAACCGGAAACAGGAGATGTGTTTGAGCTCCCCAAAAATGAACAATTTTCAAAGGTGATCGTTTTTAACAATGTACTAGCAGAATGCGTAGTTTGAGAGTTATAAAAATATACGATAATCTTACCTGTCGTAACATCTTTCAAAGATGTCATAAGCATCGCATTCAAAGAACCATCGTCTGCATCAAAATTAGAACTTTTATCAATCATCATCGCATATTCTCTAAGATCATTGCGAGAGAAAGACAATGTAATTTCTTGTCTTAAATTACCCTCAAGTGGCTTACCGATGGAACGACTTGTACCTAACTCTTCATTTGACTCACGACCAAGCGGCATTGAGATATCAATAGAAGTACAACGCTGTAACTTCTCAGGATCAGTAGTTGAAGTCCCAAAATAGATAGCCGTGTAACCTTTGGTAATCTTCCCTACGGCACTTGTAATATTAGTTATACCTTTATAACCTTTAGGGGATGTGTCAGCATAAACTAGCATAATTTGAGAGGATGAGTCTATTCCAAGCCCACCACTAAACGTAGCCTGATAAGTAGCAGTAGAAGCGACGTGTGACATATTGCCACCAGTTTCCACTAAGTTTGAATCAGCGTAAATAGCAAGAGGAACACCTGAGATTGAAGCATCTGAGTCTAATGGAACACGAAACGTGAGCAATCCAGTTAGCTTGTTGTATGCCATATAAGAACCAGCTATCACGCGCGTCTCTCTATAGTTTTGCAAGTAAGCACGTTCTTCTTCCCCAACTAAACTAAAGTTAGCTTCTGATGCCCCACCTGTATCAACACGCAAACTGTAAGAGTCTACATAACACCGAGGCAGAACAATAGTGTGCATTATTTTAGTGGAGGTGGTTGAATATCTGTGAGGTAACGCCAGGAAAATAGGGTTAGCGTCTACCGTATCTTGTGTAATAGTGTAAGCATTAACCAGACCAACAATGTCACCAGTTGCGGGAGCGGCAGTCAAACTATGCGAAAAATCCAATCCAAATATATTGCACTTAGAGGCTACG
>CAYZVE010000169.1:0-2477 GCA_964481805.1 uncultured archaeon
GTCAATGGTTAGAAAAAGATTTTGGTTTTGAGATAGGTGACCAAGTAGAAATTAAGTGTGAAATAGGATTTATTACAATAACAAAAATTAATGGAGATATTCCTGTTGAAAATAATAATACAATGAAAAAGGTCTCAAATGAATAGTAATGATGAAAAAACTCAATTAATAGGACGATTTATTTATATTCTGATGAATAGGGTTATTGCACTCTTAAATAGACATAAATTTCCTAAAAATATTTGTCCTTATTGTGGCAATGTTATGATTTCGGTAGTAAGAACTAAAAATGGTGAGTCACTTCGGTGTCCGCAATGTCAAGGGACATTCCTGAGACAATATAAACCGTATCTTTTTATCAAAAGATGTTCAGACCATACAAATGAAATGCATTGTTCCTATTGCGGAACCAAGTTTGAGTCCGTATGGTTGAATGAGAAATCCGAGGGTTATTACTGTCTACACTGTAAGGCATATTTTTCAAGACCTTTTGAAACTAAATTGCATAGAGAAAATAACATCCTAAATAAGGCAATCTCAATATACAAATGTCCTTTCTGTTTGGAAAGAATGTATGAATGTAGAAAAGAAGAAACTTCCGAGACTTATGAATGCTTCCATTGTGAGTGTTTTTCATTTCGTGAAATCCCTTTTCCCATAGATGGTAATGAACTTGTTTTATATGATGTTACAATAGGTAATGCTGAAGTTGCCGTGCCGTATTCTATATTCCGAATGTTTAACCAAGAAAGTAATGAATAATATAAGTATTTTAATGTTCAACAGAAGATATTTAATGATATAAAGGATACCTGTGATAGAAATGGTTAAAGTAATGTTAATAAAAGAAAGATTGATTTCTAAAACAAAAAAGAAAATTAATAACCCTACTGATATATTTAGACTAATGAAGAGAAAATCCCAGCGTTTAGATAGAGAATATTTTTGGAGAGTAGACTTAGATGCCCAAAATATACCTGTAGGGTATGAACTTGTTAGTATAGGAACTCTTAATGCGGGTTTATGTCATCCGAGAGAAATTTTCAAGGGGGCAATATTAAATAATTCCGCATCAATTGTTTTAGTGCATAATCATCCAAGTAACAATGCTGAACCAAGTCAAGAAGACATTGAAACAACGAAAAGAATTATTGAGGCAGGAAAAATATTAGGGATAGAAGTTTTTGACCATATAATAATATATCTAAATGGATTTACAAGTATTAGAGAAAAAAACGAAGAAATGTTCAAACTTGATATAAGGAGTTCAATATCTAATGTCATATTTTAACAAGTATCATATGGACATGTTAATATGGGATGATGGAAAGTTGAATTTCCTGATAGATAAATATGGGAACAAATCTGATGCCATGGCAGAGATTGTTAAAAAATTGATTACTGCAGATAAAAATTTGTCTATGGGTTGTAAAGAAGATATATTAGATAAAGATTCATTAATGCCTAATAAGGAAGTGCTGGATAGATGGTCAAACCAAGTTCATAAAGAATACGAGGATTGCATTGAACTTATCAGAAGACAATTAGAAATTGACCCTGCGAATCCAGATATACATGCACTTATCGGGTATTCCAAATTTCGTCAAGATAGATACCGTGATGCAGTTGAGAATCTATTTCAAGCAGTTAAACTGAGTTCATATTCAGTCCCTTTTTTAGAAGAACTAATGTTAGTTCTGGAATTACTTATCTATCATGAAAAAGAAAATAAATTCTACCACAAATAATTTGCAGGATAAAAGAATCCTGAAAGGAGATGATAAATAATGAATGCATTATCAACAATTGATAGACGAATGGTTATGAGCATGAATAGAGAAATACCACAATACCTTACAACAGATGAAATTCATCAACTTTTAGATAGTTGTAATGATAAAAGGAATCATTTGATTATTAACATGTTATGGCAGACTGGTGCCAGGGTTTCCGAACTACTGGCATTAACTCGGCAGAATATAGATTTTAATAACAGATTGATAAAATTTATAACCCTTAAACAACGCAAGAATAACGGAAAATCTCATAAGAAACAAATGGAACGGGTAATACCCATCAACCCTGACCTTACGACTGAAATAGCCACATTTATCGCAGAATTTAACCCTACTGAAAGGTTATTCACTATTACCAGGGTGCAAGTATTCAATATACTGAGAAAACTGTCAAAAGAGACTGGGATTCGTAAAGAGATACATCCTCATACCCTGAGACACTCATTTGCGGTGCATACATTGGTTCAAGGGGTGCCACTGCCAGTTGTCAGTGGACTTCTCGGACATTCGCAAATATCTACGACTTTAGTATATCTAAAAATTGTTCAACCTGATATAAAAAATATGATGTCCAATGTTAGATTTTAAGGTTGAGAAGAAGGCATAAAATGATTGATGTCCAAGACAGTAAAAAGGAATCATTTCTCAAACTTTGTGATGAAAGATTCCATCCGTATATTA
>CAYZVE010000170.1:0-2426 GCA_964481805.1 uncultured archaeon
CATTCTTCCTTGTGTGGATTTCCATTTCTATCGCAATAAATGACCTTGTGGTCAGTTATGCATGATCCAGCAAAAGCAGATTGAGTAATCAAGGCTAATGATAGACCAAAAACAATTAAAAACATGATTTTCTTTGCTATTTTATTCATCATCATTTCACCAAATTTACTATTATGTAGTAATACTAGATTCAAAAACTATTTAAGCTTTTCTATTATTCACTGTATAGGAGTTAAAAGTAAAATAACCCTCCGGCAACTAATTTATATATAGAATTAAAGATATAATCATGATAAGGTCTAAAAAACCAGAATGGCAGATTAAAATAGCCAAAGAAAGGATAAAAATCCTATTTAAACTCGCTGAAGAAAGCTTAGAAAAATATCCTATGAGATCTATAAGATATGTAGAATTAGCAAGAAAAATAGGAACTAGATACAATATTAGATTTTCAAGAGAAATGAAAAACACCTTCTGCAAGAATTGCAATATATTATTATATGTGGGAAAAACCTCAAAAGAGATAGAGTCAAAAATACCAGAGTTTAGAATAATCAAATGTTTAAATTGTGAAAAAACAAAGAAAATACCTAAATAAGATAAAGAATATAAACATAATATACCAAAATTTGAGAGTTGCATTAATATGATTAAAGACATTGATTCAAGCAAGTTTATAAAGGCAGCAGGGGATGAGTTAAAAAAGATTAAAGAAATATCCCCGCCAATATGGGCTACATTTGCAAAAACAGGTTCAAATACTAAATTTTCTCCCCAGCAAGATGATTGGTGGTATATTCGTGCGGCTTCAATACTCAGGAAGATTCAATTGAGACAACCTTTAGGTGTTTCTAAACTCAGGAATTACTACGGAGGAAAAAAGGAAAGAGGCCATAAGCCAGAGAGATTTAGAAGAGCAGGTGGAAATCATATCAGAAAAATACTTCAACAGCTTGAATCTGCTGGGTTAGTAATAACAAAAAAGAATGGATTAAAAAGGGGAAGGTTATTAACAGATAAGGGAATGGAATTTACAAGAAAAATAATTTCTGAGGCTAAAATGTGAGTGAATTGAGCCAGGAAGATATTCAAAAAATGCAACAGTTTGAATCAATGAAAAAAAATTTAATCAGAAGATTATTAACAAAAGATGCAATCGAAAGATTGGGAAGAATTAAAATTGTAAAATCAGAGCTTGCAGAGCAATTGGAATTATATTTAATACAATTATATCAGTCCGGAGAAATTAAAGAGATGATTGATGATAAGCAGCTCAAAGAATTGTTAAATTTAATAACTACAAAAAAAGAATTCAAAATAAAAAGATGATTATATGGGAAGAACAAAAAAGGTAGGAACAACGGGTAGATTTGGGCCGAGGTATGGTAGAAAACCAAAATTATTGCTATTAAAAATAGAAAAAGAGCAAAAACGAAAGCACCAATGCCCTAGCTGTAAAAAAATGAAATTAAAGAGAGTTGCAGCAGGCATATGGCAATGCAGTGGTTGCGATTCAAAAATTACCGGTGGAGCTTATGTTCCTAAAGCTGAGGGAGTTGGATAATTATGGGTTTCAAATGCTTAAAATGCGGGAAAGACATTGAAGAAATTGTTGACAGGGTCAGATGCCCATTTTGTGGCTATAGGATTTTTTCAAAAAAACGGCCTAAAGTGATTAGGAAGGTTCAGGCCAGATAGTATTTTTACCAATATCATGAATAATTTCCTAAATAATAACCTATTTAATTTTGCAACTGCTTGATATTGAGAGGTATAATTATGGTTGAACTAAATGAATCTAAAATAGTTGAGCAATTCCAGCTTTACAAACAGCAATATCAAGCAGTTATGATACAAAAAGAGCAGATGAGGCTACAGCAATTAGAGACAGAAAAATCACTCGAAGAGTTGGAAGCAAGCAAAAATGAAAAAGCATATAAAATTACAGGGCCCATAATGATTAAAAAGGATGTTGAAGATTTGAAAAAAGAACTAAAAGAAAGGCAGGAAGATATTGATTTGAGATTAAAAATGTTAACAAAAACTGAAGAAAAAATAACATCTAGGCTCAAAGAAATGGAAGAAAACTTAAAAAAGTGATTAAAATTGATTGTTATGAGGGGTTACAATGCCAGAAACAGAGCCAATAATAAAATTACTAGAGGAGGTTATGGAAGATAGAACAGTCCCAAGAAATATAAGAACAGCAATTGAAAATGTAAAAAAAGATTTGGAGGATGATAAAAAGGATATAGATGTGAAATTGAGTTCAGCTATATCTATTCTTGATGAGGTAATAAACGATCCAAACATACCAATGTACACAAGAACACAAATATGGAATATTGTTAGTATGCTGGAAGGCTTAAAAGGTGAAAAGTAATTATTTAAATATAAGTCTTCAAATCAAAAGTAGGATTATGAGG
>CAYZVE010000171.1:0-2402 GCA_964481805.1 uncultured archaeon
ATATTAACAATTTTCGTAACATATAATTCCACCTATTATATTAATTAAATATACGCTATATTTAAAACTTTTCGTTAACAACTATTGATTAACATTTAGTTTATTATTTCTATTTTAATTCTTAATAATTAATGTATGAAAACTTTGGTACAATTCTTAATTGTTTTATTACTTTTTTGTAATTCTGTTAATTCGAAAAATATAGCAATAGGAGTCTCTCCGAGTATCTTAAGTTTAGGGACTCTAGAAAGAGGTTCAGACGAACTTGTTAAATTTTATGTGGTAACGCCATATGATGATACGATTCTTGTGTATTTGGATAAAGGGAGAGGAACTTTTGACTTTTTCGGCAGCAAAAAATACGAGAGCATGATTTTAAATTACTCCGAAGAAGATGTTACATCTTGGATAAAGATATTAAACAACCCTGTGGAGTTGAAAAAAAGCAGCGAAGAATTTGAATTTTTAAATCCAGGGGTGAAAGGTCATAGGGATGTTAATATAATACTTAATATACCAGAAAATGCTGAGCCGGGATACCATCTTGCAGAGGTTATTCCATCCCCTGTGGCGGCAGAAGAGGTAAAAGGAGCAATTGGAACACAAATGGTGGCTGTCTCTCCTGTAATAATTTTTTTCAATATACAAGGCAATGCAGTAAGGGATGGAAAAATACTTGATATAGACGTTTCCAAGAAAGTAATTAATGACAATTATGAAGTGAATGTGTACTTTCTTAATTCTGGAACAGTCACAATTTCAGCAAGGGCAACAAAAATATTAATTAAAGATAAGGATGGAAATGTGGTAACAAGCTTAGCATCTGGTGTTGATGAAATCAAGCCAGGACAAATAAAAGCCTTAAAGAGTTATATTTCAACACAGAGCATAAATTATGGAACATATGACGTATTTGCAGAGATTACATACGGAACTGGATCTTCAGGACTAAACTCAGTAATAACATTGGAGCCTCCTTCAAAGGAAAAAATAACTGCAGAAATAGAAAAACCTAAATATCTGGTTAAGTGGTGGATGATAGTTCTTTTAATCGTTATTCTTCTTCTAATATATAGGTGGTTAAAGAGATGAAAGTTAAAATTTCCATGTTTTTGATTTTAGTTTTTGCATTATTCGTATTTTCGGCAACAATAATTTCATTGAGTCTTACAAATAAGGAAAGCCCAAAAAATTTTGTTGACAATATAACAGTTGTCGCTAAGTCAGACATTTTTTATGATTACAAAATTACGAAATACCCATCTAATGTCCAGATAGTAGATTTGGGTGTTGAAAATACAGGGAATAAAATAGGCATTGCAATTGAACCGTGGATGTTTGACTTTGGATTGATACCGATAGGTGAAAATTCTGTTGAGAAATCCATAATTTTTGAGGTCAGCGAGGGTGATGAAGCTAAAGTCGAAATAAAGGTTTTTGGGAATATTTCTGAGATGATAAGTTTCAGTAAGAATAACTTTTACCCGAAAGGGGATGATAATGTATCAATCTTTTTAAATATTACAAAAAACACAAAACCTGGAAATTATACTGGTGAAATTGATGTCATTATACAAAAAGAAAAACTTTAGTAGTATATTCTTTGCGTTCTTTTTAACCTTTTTATCTTTATTTTTTTCTGTAAGCTGCTCGACAATAGATGTTAGCATACCTGAAGTTTTGGATGGTAAAATAAATGGGATTTCTTTTAACAGGACATCAGAAACTGGAATTGTCATGATAAAGCTAAAACTGGATAATATTGGAAGCATACCATTCAAGAGCCGGGCAAGAATGGAAATACTAGATCACCAAAAACCAGTATACAATCTTTGGAGTAATGAGGTAGAGTTGAATCCATCAGATGAGAATTTTTTCGAGTTCTTCTTTTTAATCAATAAAACCGGCATTTTCAAGTCAAATATCAGGGTATACTATGGCGGAGAATTTATAAATCATGAAGGAATACCATTCGAGATTGAAAACATTACCACCAAAGAAAGTATTTTTGAGGTAAGTAGGATAAGAGCAGATGGAAATTTTATAAAGTTTGATTTAAAAGGAAAGAAAGACGCAAAAAATACCCTGATATTTTTTTCTAACTACCCAAAATCATGGATAATTGAAGAAAATAAAATAGATAGTCTAGAAAAAGGCAACAAAATTCCCGTTAAAATAAAATATATACCAGTTTCTTCCCAAGTAAATAATGATATTAAAATTCATGTTTTTAGTGAAGATGGAAATTTCTACACGATAGAAAATGTTGCTTTGAAGGAAGAAACAGGAATTAAAAAACTGGTAAACAGCTTTCTTGATTTCTTGGTAAAGAATACAGTGTTCTAGGATTGATATAAACTTAAATATGATATAAAACGAAGATAATTTTGGGGTTGTATTTG
>CAYZVE010000172.1:0-2395 GCA_964481805.1 uncultured archaeon
AAAAGCCTGTTGGAGAAGCAATGAAGACCTGTTTAGTTTTAGATGAAGAATATTGCCAGAAAGGTGAACCACTTTATGATAAAGATGGTAAATTTGTTGGCTTGGGATTTTCTCTACCAGATAAAGCTAAAATTTATGTCCCTTTTGATGGAACAATTGATAATGGAGGAATGTTTGATGTTTTTGAAAATCAAACCCACCAAGGCATTTTTATTGAAGCCAGAGAAGGGAATAAAATCATTACCTTCGCCGCTCTGGGTGCAGTAGGGGCAACAATTAAGCCAGAACAGCCAGTTTTCCCTGAAAAACCTGATAGATTAGTAGCCGAACCAGTTGAAAAAGGAGAATTCGTTGCTCGGGTTAATAAAGCCTTGCCATATAAAATTATTCTTCCTTCTGGAGAAAAAGATTACGATGTTTTTATCGGTTTTTGGGAGTTTAATAGCGTAAAAGAGGAAGGAGGCGTTAGTAAAGAGCTGTTTAAAAAATTTTTTAATTATATTAACCTTGAATAACAGACTAAAACTAAATAAAACTTAAAATCTTTACAAAAGAAATAAAATGAGCTATAATAGATTGTAATCAGACTTTAATTAAAGGTCGAGTCTGAATTATAATATCATAGTTCGTTTAAAAATATGAACAAAAAAACTACTTTTATAATTTTGGGAATTGTTGTGCTTGCTGTTTTAGTAGCAGGTATCTCTCTGAAAAAACCAGTAACTGCTCCGGTTGAAGAACCATCAGTGCCTACCGAAGTAGAAACTACAACTCCTGCTGAACCTTCTACTGAGGTGCCCTTCACTACTGAAGAAGAGGTAGTTTCTCCTATTTCTCCTATTAGAGAGACTGGATTAAGCTGTGTTGTATTAGATGAAGAATACTGTGAGAAAGGAAAAAGAATCTTTTTTCCCGGAGATATGATGTTAGGAGTGGGATTTAATTTGCCCCTCAAAACAAAGATTTATAGTCCTTTTGATGGAGTTTTGTATATTATTCCCGTAATGATTCATCCATTTACTTTTGAAGTAATTGAAAATAAAAGTACAATAGAAATAATAAAATGGCCAATCCAAGAGGAACTTCAAGAATTTCTCTTAGGGAATGTGATAGTTGATTCTAAATTAGAAAAAGAACTTAGGGAAGGTAGTGAAAGAATGGTAGATTTTAGATGGGATATAGAAAGTCCTCCAGTAAAGATGATAAAAGTCAAAAAAGGAGAACTAATTGGTGAAGTTTCAGCTGAAAAATACTCTTCTAAAGACAAAGAATATAATTTTTGGGTATTCATTCGGAATTCTCGAACAACACCTCCTTATCGACCACCAGAGTATATGGACGATAATTATATTAATTTAGATTTTGCTCGTCAGTATTTCCCTTATGTAGAGTGAAGATTAAAAACCATCTCGTTTTTCGAGATGGTTTTGTCTAATTATATTAAATATGCAAATTAATATTTTAAAATCTTCTCCTTTTTTGTTAATAATCTTTATTGTATTTCTTCTTTCCGTTGCCTTTGGACTGACAGAAAAAGCAGAAGCTGCTTATTATCCTTATTGTACTCTTTATGGTAGTGGTGTTTGTTATAATGGTCCTTCAAATACTAATTCTGGTGGATGCGGAACTGCTTGTAGGTTTGGGAGCGCATGGACTAAATATTCTTATGTTAGGTTAGCTTGCGGATATAGTTGCGGTCCGTATACTTGTTATTGTTGTTCAGCTACCATCTATGGAGCGGTTTGTTCCACTGGCGATAAATGTATTTCTGGAGAAATAGGATTGTGCCCAGGATATTGTGATTGTGGTTATGGTTCTTTGTTCACAAAATGTTGTTGTAAGGGACAAAGTTCAGATTATTGTAAAAAATATTGGCAACAGGACAATAAGTGGCCCGATGAAGGAGTTTGCCCTCGCGATGAATATAAGTTTTTCCCTTCCGGTGTTTCAAGCTGTTCAGGTAGATGCGTTACTTGTACCGACGAATGTTCTCCTTCTGGTAAATATGAATATAAGTGTCGTGGGGATATGCGTCAATATAGACAATGCGGTAATTGGGATGCAGATCCTTGTTTGGAGTGGAGTGGTTGGTATGATTGGTATTCTTGCGGTTCTTGTCAATATTGTTCTGAAGGTTTATGCTATAATCATTGTTCAGGTTCAGATACCAACTGTGGGTGCACCAGTTGTACTAACTGTAATAGCCTCGATACCTATCAATATCAATGTTCTGGTAATTGGGTTCAAAGAAGATATGTAGATTATTATTGCTCCGGAACCTCTTGTATTGCTTCTTATGGTTCCTGGTCAAATTATCAAGATTGTGGCACCAGTTATTATGAATACCGTTGCTCGGGTGATTATGTTCAGAGACGATATGTAAGCAAAGGATGTT
>CAYZVE010000173.1:0-2376 GCA_964481805.1 uncultured archaeon
TTAGTAAACGAAAGAATTAGCTTATTAAGAGGATAAAAAATGCCTATAATTGATAAGGAGCAATAAAAATGATTGAATTAAAACAAAAACCAGAATTTAAAATTATTGGTTTACAGATCGATGGCATTAAGAAATTAAAAGCTATCGAAATGAAACCGAACCAAACTGGTCTTGTGCAGATCAGAGGTAAGAATAAACAAGGTAAAACCAGTATCTTAGATGCTCTTGAAATTCTTATTCGGGGCAATAAATACATTACTCACGACATGATTCAACACGGCAAAGGAAAGGCCGAAATTATTGGTCAAATCGGAGAGTTTACTGTTAAGCGGGTCATTACAGAAAATTCCAATCGTCTTGAAATTACAAAAGACGGCTTTCAGATGGCAAATAAGCCGCAGGCATTTCTCGATGCTTTAGTTAATGAATTAACTTTTAATCCGAGACCTTTTCTTGATAAATCCCCGGAAGAAAAACTCCGCTTTATGATGGATTTGCTTAATATTGATTTTTCTGATATTGATGAACAAATTCAAGAAAACGAACAAGAGAGACTTTTAATTGGCAGAGAATTAAAGAATATTGGTATTCCAATTGAATGTGAAAAGATTGAGTTTATTGATATTTCAGAGACATTAAAGTTCAACGATCAACAGGATGTAAAATCAAATAAAATAAATCATGCAAAAGAAAGAATAGCAGAATACAAAGACAGGAAAAAAGAAATAGAGTTAGAAATTGCAGGATTGCAATCTGAGTTCAATGAACTCAATAATGGAATCAGAAATGGTGAAAAATATTTAACTGAATTACCACAGCCAGAGTCTAAAAAAGATATTTCTCAGGCTATTGAACAAAATCAAAAAGCAGATATTTATCAAAGATATCTGAGACACAAAGATCAATATGAAAATAAGAAATTAGCTTATGAGAATTGTAATTTTATTATTAAAGAAATTCGTGAAAACAAAAAACAAAAATTATCTGAATCAAAAATGCCAATTGAGAAACTTGAAATCAGAGAAGATGGGTTATATTATAATAATATCTTTTGTGAAAACTGGAGTGATTATGAAGCTGATCGTATTTCACGTGAACTTTGCATTGCACTTAATCCACGACTTCGAGCAATGTTTATCGACCGTGGTGAAACGTATGATTCTGATTCATTGAAAGAACTTGAACAGTGGGCAAAGGAAAATAATATTCAAGCATTTATTACTATCGTTGATGATATCCCAGATGAAAAAGATTCTAATATTTTCTATATTGAAGAAGGGGAATTGAAATGAATAAAAAATGATATAGACAGGGTATCTTCAAAAGAGAAGGGATAGATAAAGGTAATCGACCTGTCATGGACTGTGGACTAGGATTGGATTTGCCGATCAACCATATAGGACGCAGGGAGCCACAGCGCGGATTGCTTTAATCTGTCCCTCTCATTACGTAAATACAGATCAATTAATTTATTTAACTATATTTTAGAAAGCAGGATGTTATGAATTTTCCAAAATCAGTTAGAATTAAATTTACGCCTAAACAGGTAAAGCAATTGGCAGAATTATTTGATTATGCTGAAGAACAATATTATAATAATAAACCAGGAGTGGTTTTCGGTCAGCCGGAAAATATACATTTTTTATATAGTCGTATTACAATGAATATTAAATTTATTGAAAATAGATATGCAAAAAAACTTGCAGAATTAATTGATGAGGCAAGAGAAAAAAATAAAATGACTGGATGGTAAGAAATGTTTATATTTGCAAGCTATGGTGATCTATTTAAATCTAACAAGAGGAATCTCATTAAAAACCTAAATCAGTTATATTCTGAACTTGTAAAAATGTCAAATACCAAATATAATAATCTTCACAAATTACTTGAGGATTTAGAAAATATGAAAGTTGAGATTATACACCTAACCGAATTGGTTAGAAATTTAATCGAAATTAAAGAAAAAATCAGACTAGAGAATTTAAAATGATTATCGAAAAAAAAAGCAGAAAAATGAATTACAAAATCCCTGAATGGTGTAGCTTATCTATCAAAAGTCATTTTGATGGAGTTGGTGGCTGTTGGGGAATAAGCGAGGGATACATTATTCGTAAAGGTGAGAATTATTGTATTCAATGTGAATATCATAAATCAAAAAATATCAGCAAATATGGCAAAATATAAACAGTTTCTCAAGAGAAGTCAAAATGAAATTCCTATGTGATTCAAAGAAATATTTCCTATCTTTTATTAACCCAGAAGATAGAAATAAATTTATGAAGAAGTATTTCAACAATAAAACTTTTTCTCAAATGCCAGTGATAGAAACATCTATTTATGATTGTAGAACAATTGAGCAGAATCATGCTATTTGGC
>CAYZVE010000174.1:0-2353 GCA_964481805.1 uncultured archaeon
ACTTTGACATTGAAATGTGTTCCACTCTTTGGGGGAATTACTGTTGCACCTTTATATTTTTTGCCCTTGACTATTGCCGTAGAAGACGTTACACCCTTCAGGGCTTTAATTTCGTCAGAATTTGGAATCAAAAAGTTTCTTTTTCGATGTTCATATATTAAGAAGCTGAGAATCCAACTTGAAACAGATTTTCTTGAAACGTTTTCAATTGGCATTCTGCTTATTCGATTAAGAACAAGCATTAAATTCATAACCAGATTATCATTGAATGTGGTCAGTTCTAGTGTTAATTCGGCATCACGCATACAATAATTGACTAATTCCAAATATGACAGGTCATTAACACATTTACCAGTCTGAATTTTGCCTTTATTAATCAATGCCTTTGAAATAGTATCCAAATCAATGGTTTTATATTTTTGCTGAAAAGCATAGATTTGCATTGCTCGAATGAAAAAGAATTTGTATAGGTCGATATGAATTCCCTTGGTTAATAAAGTAATCCTATCTCTTACTTTAATTGGGATTTCTGATTCTGGAATTCCGAGTCGCAATGCCCGCACAGCAAGATATTTTAGGTCGAAGTCATCACCGTTAAAAGTTATTATAAACGGATATTCATCGAATAAATGGAAAATCATTTTGATAAGTTCGCCTTCAGATGAGAAAAATATAGTTTGTGTGCAAGAATCTGGATAATTATCCAAGATTTTATTTTCTCGAAGTAATACAAGTGCAATTCGTTCCCCAGTATTCGAAGCCAGACATGCACACAAAATCGGCAAATTGGCACTTTCGGCATTCGGAACTTTATTTTCAGTTTCACTCATAATTTCTAAATCCAAACTTGCTCTTTTAAAATTGGGAGCAGAATATTCGAGCAATCTCGCCCACGTCTCAAAACAACTCTTATCGCTCTCATTAATTTTCATTAATTTCAAAACTTGCTCAACACGTTTTTCCGCTTCCGAATCTGGAATAAATTCGAGTTTGCCATCTTTTCTCCCGTATGGCATTCCCATCATAATACTCTTGTCATAAATATATCCTTGGAAGAATTTGACGTGATTTTCATAAACCTGTGGCATTCCATGAGTTTGTTTAACATATGATGGATATGATACGAATGTTTTCCACATTGGCACATTTTCGTGTTTAAGAGCATCATATTTAATAACCTCTTCCGAATTTATTACGCCTTTTATTGGTTGGGTGAGTTTAATACTTGATAAAAAATATGCCTTATAATCTACATCAGTCCATTCTTCGATTTGTTGAGTTTCATCGTTATATAACTTTAAGCAAATTGCATTGATGAGTGGATTGTAATTGGAAGACATAATATATAACAACATCATTACCTCAATTTTTTATGGGGGGGTTTTTCAATATCCATTATCTATACAACTTCAAATATTTAACTATTGAATTCTCATATATAAATGTTGTGGTTTAAGCAATAATGTGTTTAATGTTTCCGTAACTCTTATATATCGGTAAGCATTAAAACTCTTTGTGGTTTAAATGAAGTTAATAGTCAGATTTGATTCAGACGATGGAACGTGCCGTCTAATACGCAATGGAAAACAAATAGGCGAAACACTGTTCATGGAAACCCGAACTCAGATAACTATTACAGATGCGAATGTTGACGAAAAATTTCAAATGAAGGGTTACGGACGGATTATGTTGAAAACGATAATGCGATATGCTCAAGAACGGAAAAAACCAATTTATCTTTTTGCTCTTGATGATGCTGTGACATTTTACGAATCTCTTGGTTTCTGTCGAATAAAAAAATGGACTGGCACATGCGAGATTTTCATTAAAAATTTGAATCCTAAGAAACCCAAAGAAAAACAAATAGACGACACGGACATGATTTGGGTTCCAAAAGGAAAGAAAAAGGCTACGGTTTATATCTAGGTGAAACGTGTGCAGATATTCATTAGACTGAAAGTTGGACAGGAAGAGAAGTTGTCTAAGACCTTGAATTATACTTATATTCCAGAGTCATCAATTAAAGTGAAGGTTTTACCTGTTCCTGAATTTATTAAAGATGCCGTTTGTAAATCTTGTAAGCAGCCAGCAAAATTCATGTTGGAAGACATGACTTTGACCTGCCAACCTTGTTTGGAACTCATTCTGAAATCGGTTTCAACACTAGAAAAAAGGGAAGATACGCTTGTGCCGTTGACTGAGGAAACTCTTGCAAAAATGAAGTTTGAATGGTCAACCGAACGTGAACGTTGGTATTCGATTCGTGGAATTGGATTAAAACCTAAAAATATGAAGGATTTTTTGGAAGTCATTAAAAAGGTCTTTATAAGTGGGCAGTTTCTAGTTTGTGAGG
>CAYZVE010000175.1:0-2350 GCA_964481805.1 uncultured archaeon
ACCCATTGCAGAAAAAGAAAGAAAGTTGCTATAGGGCTGCATGATTATGACAAGATTGTATTCCCAGTCACATATACAACCAAGCCCAAGGAATTTAAATTCATCCCACTTGAACAAACTGAAGAAATGACTTTGCAAGAGATGTTAGAAAAATTACCGAAAGGCCGAGATTATGCCTGGACACTTGAAGGCATGGAAGAATATCCTTTATTGCATGATGGGCGAGGCAAGGTATTATCATTCCCGCCAATAATCAATTCAGAAGGAACAAAAGTCGAAGATTCAACCAAGAATATTTTTGTGGACATAACTGCAACAGATGAGAAAGCGGCGAATGAAATCTTGAATATAATTGCAACAACTTTTGCAGATAGAGGAGCAAACATTCACAAAATTAAAATCAAGTATTCTGATAAGATGATTTACACGCCTGACTTATCTACCAAAAAAATAACAATCAATCCAAAATATATCAACTCATTGTTGGGATTAAAACTAAATAATAAAGAGATAATCACGTGCTTGAACAAAATGGGGCATGATGTAGAAGAAGCTGGGAAAGAGAAACTGGAAGTTAATTATCCTTGTTACAGAACAGATATCATGCACGGAATAGACATAGTTGAAGATGTGGCAATAGGATATGGGTATGACAAATTTGAGCCAGAGATTCCAAACATTTCAACTATTGGGGAAGAAGATGAGAAGGAAGTATTTTGCACCAGATTAAGATCGCTTATAGTTGGGTATGGAATTCAAGAATGTGTGACATTTATCCTATCTAACAAAAATAACTTGTTCCAAAAAATGAACATGAAGGTTGCCCCAATTGCTGAGACCAGTAATGCCAAGACAAGTGAATATAATGTTGTCAGGAATTGGTTGATGCCAAGTTTATTGGAAGTTTTATCAAAGAATAAACATAATGAATATCCCCAAAATCTTTTTGAAGTTGGAGAAGTAGTAAAATTGGATGATAATGAAGTCGGAAATAAAACAATGAAAAAACTTGCTATAACTTTATGCCATTCAAAAGCCAATTTTTCTGAGATGAAATCATTGGTTGAAAGCATTCTTGCTAATGTTGGTGTAAGTGATTATGAAGTACAAGAATCCAAATGTCCTTGTTATGTTCCTGGTCGTGCAGCTAAATTTGTTGTTAATGGTAAATCATTGGCAAGATTCGGGGAAATTAATCCTAATGTTCTTGAGAACTGGGGATTAGATAATCCAGTCACCGGTGGAGAGATTTGTGTTGATTATTTGATTGATTTAGTGAAAGGAAGGAAGTTGTGAAATTTAACATTTATTTTCTTTTTAAAACAACCGAGCCTCTTCTTGTATCAATACGATCTTCTCTAGTATATAAACCATGATTTCTGGCTTTTATATCATCTTGTACCTCATAACAAAAAAAACCAGTATAAATAACTAATCCGTCTTCTGAAATTTCTACATCATATCTTTCACCAGGAACCTTTTCTATTTTAATAACATCTAGTTCAGTTGGTATATCAACTCTAGCGAGTTCATAAATTCCCTGTTCAACTTCAGGAAAACCAACGAGTTTTTCTGGATTATCTATAATGGAATTTGCACATGACTTTACAATTAAAAGATATCCACATAAAAAAAGACTTCCAATACCTAGAAGTGTTAAATTTGAATATTCTTTTCTTTTTGGTTCTCTTCCACGACTCTGAACATGTACAGATTCATATCTTTGTCTATAACTCATGCCTTTTCTAACTAAATTTTGACTATTTAAGTATTTCTATACTTTAGTAACTAAATTGTAGTAACACTAACCTTTGAACAATTCAAAAAACTTCTCCCAGAATCCCCTAGATTTAGGCGGTGCATAAAACTTTCCGCTTAATTCAGCAGCCAATTTTTTGATTTCAATAGAAGCAGGGGAATTTGGTTTATAGCCGATTATAGGTGTTTTTAAGCTGATACTTTCTGGTATATTCTTATCTTCAGGTATTTCAGAGATTACACGAGCATCCAATAAATCTTCAATCTGTTCTTTTGTCATTTCATAATCCCTACCCAAAATCCTGTTAACTACTACACCCAATACATTGATATTGGATTGTTTAGCAAGAGTAATCATCTTTAAAGCATCAGTAACTGCAGGAAGATTGGGATTGGTAATAATAATTGTTTCGTCTGCTGAAGATAATGCTGATAATGCTTCCCTCCCTAACCCAGCTGCAGAATCAATAATAACATAATCAGACCTTCCAAGAAGTGAGAATGTAATTTCAGGCAGTCTTGAGGGATCTATTTCATTTAAATCAGATAAACTAAGAGAAGCTGGGATGACATCAAAACCATAAGAATACGG